>DATHAP010000206.1 GCA_035489715.1 Actinomycetes bacterium | reverse complement strand
CTCGAATGCGAGGGGCAGGGCGACGAACAGTGGCTCGTACGACCGTCGCCACCGCCGCAGCATCACGAGCGCGATGAGGGCGGTGACACCTATCTTCACCGGGGTCTCGGACACCGTCGCGCCCCACCGCGCCAGGTCGTTGCCGGTCGCGAGTGCGGGAGCGAGCTTCCAGGCGGCCATCAACAGCGGGAAGTTCCAGGGGATGATCTGCCCGGCCACGCCGAGCGGCCGCGGCGCCGGGCCATAGCCCGCATGCTCGAGCTTGTCCGCCCAGCCGGCGTAGTGGAAGAACCAGGCGGCCACCAGCGGCACGTCGACGTCGCGTGACTCGCGGATCGGCTTGCCGTTGTCGAGCGACTCGAGGACAGCCAGCTCGCGGGCCCGCTCCTGCAGGATGCGGGCGATGCGGAACAGGTACTTGCCACGCTCGCGAGCGGGCAGCTTGGACCACACCGTGTCGTAGGCCTTGCGGGCCGCCATGACCGCGCGGTCGACGTCGCCGGGGCCGGCCTCGCTGACCTCGGCGAGGACCTCCTCGCTGGAGGGGCTGATGGTCTTGAACGCGTGGCCATCGGTGGGGTCGACCCACTGGCCGCCGATGAACAGCCCGTAGGAGGGACGGATGTCGACGATGGCGCGGGACTCCGGCGCCGGTGCGTAGTCGAACTTCTTCGAGCCCATCTCCGCCACGACCATCAGTCCAGGGTGAAGTAGTCGGGACCGCTGTAGCGGCCGGTGGTCAGCTTGGTCCGCTGCATCAACAGGTCGTTGAGCAGGCTGGACGCCCCCAGCCGGAACCAGTCGGGGTCGAGCCAGTCGTCGCCGACGGTCTCGTTGACGAGCACCAGCATCTTGACCGCGTCCTTGGTGGTCTTGATGCCGCCGGCCGGCTTCACGCCGAGCTGGCGCCCGGTGGCCGCGCGCCAGTCGCGGACCGCCTCGAGCATGACCAGCGTGACCGGCAGGGTGGCCGCCGGCTGGATCTTGCCGGTGGAGGTCTTGATGAAGTCGCCGCCGCCGAGCATGGCCAGCCAGGACGCGCGACGCACGTTGTCGTACGTCACCAGCTCGCCCGTCTCGAGGATCACCTTGAGGTGGGCCGAGCCGCACGCGCGCTTGACCGCGACGATCTCGTCGAACACCTCGAGGTAACGACCCGAGAGGAAGGCCCCGCGGTCGATCACCATGTCGATCTCGTCGGCGCCCGCCGCCACCGCGTCGCGGGTGTCGGCCAGCTTGACGTCGAGGCTGGCCCGGCCGCTCGGGAACGCGGTCGCCACGCTCGCGACGTGCACCTGCCCGCCGCGCAGGGCCTCCACCGCGACCGGGACCATGTCGGGGTAGACGCAGATGGCGGCCACCCTCGGCGCCGTGGGGTCGGACGGGTCAGGGCGCAGCGCCTTGGCGCACAGCGCGCGGACCTTGCCCGGGGTGTCCTGACCCTCCAGCGTGGTCAGGTCGATCATCGAGATCGCGAGGTCGATCGCCCACGCCTTGGCCGTCGTCTTGATCGAGCGGGTCGACAGGGTCGCCGCACGCGCCTCGGCGCCGACCTGGTCGACGCCGGGGAGCCCGTGCAGGAACCGTCGCAGCGAGGAGTTGGAGGCGGTGATCCCGGCGACGTCGACGCCGTCCGTGCCCTCCGTGCCGGACGTGCTGACCGGCCCGGTGCCAGGGGAACCACTCGCGACCGGCGGGGAAGCGGTCGTAGTCACCGCTCGAGTCTAGCCCGCGGGCGCGGACCCGTAGCGGGCCGCAGACTGCCGCGGGGGGTAGCCGGGCTCACCGGCGCCGTCCACTCCGCGGCGACCGCCCAGATGCCTCGCTGAGGCAAACGGTAGAGCGCCAGCGCGAGCGCCGCGCAGCCGAGGCCGATCAGCAGCGCGGGGGCCAGCGCCAGGACATCTTCAAAGGTGTGCCGGGTGACCTCGAAGGCGCACTCGGTGCACTATCCGTCCGTGGCACCCACTGCGCGCATCGCCCAGCCCGAGGACGTCGACGCCGTCACCGAGACCATCGTCGACGCCTTCGCCGAGGACCCGACCTGGGCCTGGGCCTTCCCCGACCCCGCCCTTCGGCCGTCCCAGCATGCCGCCGTCTGGCGGTTGGTCGTCGAGGGGGCGGTGCGCTACCCGTGGGTGTGGCTGAGGGAGGGTGCCGCCGCCACCGCGGTGTGGGTGCCGCCGGGCGGCACCGACATGACACCCGAGCAGGAGAGCCATCTGGACGCGCTCCTGCTCCGCCTGCCCGGAACGGCCGGCACCCGTGCCAAGCGCACGTTCGAGGCCTTCGAGCGGGCACATCCGCGGGACGCCCCACACTTCTACCTGTCGCTGCTGGCCACCCGTCCCGAGCAGCGCGGCAACGGATACGGACTGGGACTGCTCGCAGCGAACCTGCGTCTCGTCGACGGGGCCGGCGCGCCGGCGTACCTCGAGGCGAGCAACGTCGCGAACATCCGGCTGTACGAGCGGTACGGCTTCGTCGTGCGGGACCGGTTCGCGACGCCGGACGACGGCCCGGAGGTCGTGACCATGTGGCGGGAGCCTGTCCCCGCGTCGTGACCAGGTGAGGTGAGCCGGTCGCGTGCTCGTCCGCCGCCGGCGCCCTTCCCGTCAGCCCAGCTCGAGCGCGGCGGAGAGGTCGGCCGAGATCGCGGCCACGTCGTGCGCCGCCCGGTCTCTCGCCGCTGCGACGTCGCCGTCGGCGACCGGGACCACGACCTCGAGGTAGCACTTGAGCTTGGGCTCGGTGCCCGAGGGCCGGACCACGACCCGGCCCTCCCCGCCGGTTTCGTCGTCGGCCAGCCGGTAGCGCAGGCCGTCGGTCGGGGGCAGGTCGGGGCTGCCGGCGAGCAGGTCCTCGGCGCTCTGGACCGCCCGGCCCCCCAGCCGCTGCGGCGGGGTGGCGCGCAGCCGGGCCATCGCGTCCTGGATCAGCGAGAGGTCGTCGACCCGGACCGAGAGCTGGTCGGTGGCGTGCAGGCCGTGCTCGCGGGCCAGGTCGTCGAGCAGGTCGGTGAGGGTCCGTCCCTCCACCTTCAGCGTCGCGGCCAGCTCGGCCACGAGCAGGGCAGCGGAGACCCCGTCCTTGTCCCGGACCCCGGCCGGGTCGACGCAGTAGCCGAGGGCCTCCTCGTAGCCGTAGCGCAGCCCGTCGACCCGGGAGATCCACTTGAAGCCGGTGAGCGTCTCGGCGTAGCCGAGGCCGTGCGCCTCGGCGATCCGGCGGAGCAGGGACGACGACACGATGGACTCCGCGAAGGTGCCCTGCAGGGTCGGCTCGCGACGTACCAGATGGCCGGCGAGCAAGGCACCCACCTCGTCGCCGCGCAGCATCCGCCAGCCGCCGCCGTCGGGCACCGCGACCGCGCACCGGTCGGCGTCGGGGTCGTTGGCGAGCACGATGTCGGCGCCGTGCTGAGCGGCGGCCTCCAGCGCCAGGTCGATGGCGCCGGGCTCCTCCGGGTTGGGGAAGGAGACCGTGCTGAAGTCGGGGTCGGGGTCGGCCTGGCGGGCGACGACGGTGGGAGCGGCGAAGCCGGCCCGGTCGAACGCGGCGAGCACCACGTCGCGGCCCACGCCGTGCAGCGGGGTGT
>DATHAP010000205.1 GCA_035489715.1 Actinomycetes bacterium | reverse complement strand
GTCGGCTGCGGTGTCCTGGAGCACCCGCGCCTCCTCCTCCGCGAAGACGCAGCCCGCCGCGCGCAGCTGTGCCACGAGGTCTGCGGGGTCCATGACGGCAGCGTCTCACTCGCATGCGGCGGAAGGGTTCGTCGCATGCGGCGGAAACCCAGCGCAGCCCGCGCATAGAACTGTCAGCGCGAGCAGGACCAGTCGCCCATCTGCTCGCCAGACGCTCAGGCCAGCGGTGGGTCAGTCCCTGTGACGTAGGTCTTTCCGAGCGGACTGCGCCAGGTCTTGGTCCGCGCGACCGGGTCGTAGCGCAGCTGCCACCGACCGTGTGTCTTGGCGTTGTGGTGCTGTCGGCAGAGCGGGCCGAGATTGACCTCGACGGTGCGTCCGTCGGGCGTCCGGTAGGCGACGACATGGTCGCAGTCGCACTCCCTGGCGGGCCGGTGGCAGCCAGGGAAGCCGCACACCCGATCGCGGGCGATGATGAAGGCGCGCAGCGGGTCGCTGGGGCGGTACGTCTCCGCACCGCGGTCGATCAGGTGCCGGGTGCCGGGCTCGGTGGTCCAGCGCACCCAGTCCCGATCGGCTGCCATGGCGCGCGCGAGACCGGCCGGGATGGTGCCGTACCCGGCAAGGTGCCCGGGATTGTCGGCCAGGTTCAGCAGGGTCGGGAGGTCGACCACCACGGCTGCGGTCTGCGCTCCACCGCACATGCAGCGCGGCACACGCTGCTGCTGCGGCTGCGGCTGGCGCTGCGTCGTGCCGTCATCGGACTGGAGCGGCCCTGGAGTGACCGACACGGGCACGGCTGTGGGATCGGCCGGCGTCGTGATGCCTGAGAGGGCTGCCGGCGTCACACCCGGCATCGGCGTGCCCGGCGTCGTGATGCCCGGCGTCGTCATGCCCGGCGTCGTCATGCCCGGCGTCGTCCTGCCCGGCGTGGCGGCACCGGGAACTGTCCGGCCAAGGATGGCGTGGCCGAGGGCATCGACCCGCAGCGCGTCGAGGCTCGGGAGGTCGGCGGCCGGGTCGGCGGAGCGGAGCGCGGATCGCAGGGCCTGGGCGCGGCGGGTGAGTGCGCTCCACAGGTCGTGCTCCAGGTCGGGTGCGAACGGCGACCACCACGCGCGGGTGCCGTCGGCCTGGTCGATCCGGTCGATGCGCCGGTCGCGCGTGGCCGCCGTCAGCTTGTCGGCGGCCGCTCGCGGATCGATGCGGACCACAGCGTCGCGGACGGCACGCCGCGTCTCGGACGCCGTCTGCCCGGGCATGCGGGTCAGCAGCTGACTCTCGACCGCGTCTGCCGTTGCGTCAGGGACGTCGGCCAGGCCGTCGACGAGGTTGGCCGCCTGCCGCCAGGACACCCTGCCCTCGCACAATGCCGCCAGGGTGTCGGGGTGACGCTCTCGCAGTGCGACGGCCACTGCGGTTCGCTGTCCTGCGGTCACCGGCGCCAGGTGCAGCGCAGCGCCGATCTCGTGCCGGGCTTCCTCCCGGTCGAGCCCGAGGTCGGCGCTGGCGTCGGCCACGCCGGCGATCGCCCACTGCTGCCAGCCCGACAGCACCGACATCAGCCGCTCCAGCCCGCGCACGACGTCCACCCGCGACGGCCCGTCCAACGACGCCAGGTCCACGTCGGACAGCACGTCGAACGCCGAACGCGGGTCCAGCAGCCCGTCCGCGGCACACTCGACCATCCCCGGGGTCACCCAGGCTCCGCGCGCGCCGCCACCTTCGGCTCGATCGAGGTCGTCAGGGAACGGAGCGACCACGTCCCACAGGTCCGAC
Source organism: Actinomycetes bacterium (assembly GCA_035489715.1). NCBI lineage: Bacteria > Bacillati > Actinomycetota > Actinomycetes > Actinomycetes bacterium. The sequence continues at coordinate 13,592 of DATHAP010000205.1, read as the reverse complement.
GGCTCGTCGTGGACCGGGAGGTCCGGCCAGGGGTCGGCCTGGGAGTCGAGGGTCAGCTCCGGCTCGGGCGCCAGCGCGACGTCCGGCGGCCAGTCAGTCCACGGGTCCGGCCGGCGACGACTCGGCGACCCGAGGGGATGACCCGACCCGCGAGGCCGGAGCACAGCCCGGGACGGTGCCGACGACCCCATGCGCGCATCACCTCTGATTCGAACGTATGTTCGATTCTACCGCACCTCGCCGACGTCGTAGAAGACCTGTGCAGGACGAACGGAGGCGCCGGCGGGCGCAGCCACGCAGCAGCAGCCGACGCCCCCGGCGGCGAGGGCGAGCTCAGTGCGCGGGAGACCTCAGGCGCTGACCAGGCCGGCCAGGGCGGTGAGCGACACGAGGAACACCGGCGCCCCGGCGCTTTCACGACGGACCTCGAGGACGTACGCCGGCAGACCCACACCGCGCTGGCCCTCGGCCGGGACGAGCTCCTCCTCGCCGAGCACGGCGACCACCTCGTCCACGGCCAGCCCGAGGACGCCGTCGGCGACCTCCAGCACCAGCACGTCGCCGGTCGTGTCGTCGTCGACCGAGCCGGACCGCAGGTCGACCACCGGCACCGGCTGGCCGCGCAGCACCAGCAGCCCGGTGACCGGCGCGCGGGCACCGGCCAGTGGCTCGATGCCGGTGGCACGGACGACCTCGCGCACCTCGTCCAGCCGGCCGGCCAGCGTGCGGCCCTCCACCACGAAGGTCACGAACCCGCTCACGACCCACCTCCCGGGGTCGAGGCCACGATGCCAGAACCGGCGGTCGCGACCCGCTCGGACTGCTCGGCCAGCTGGCGGCACAGCGCGGTGAGCTCGCCGACGTCGCGGCCGTCGAGCAGGCCGGCGACCGCGCTCGGTGGCGCCTTGGCGAGCGTCTGGGCAGCAGCGCGGTAGGAGACGGCGGCGGCCTGGTGCTGACCGAGCCGGGCCAGGGCGCCGGCGAGGAGGAAGTGGGCATGCCCGGCCGCCGGGTCGAGGTAGACCGCCTTGCGCAGCGGGTCGACTGCACCGGCGTCCTGGCCGAGCGCGGTCCGCGCCTGGCCGAGTGCGACGTACGCCGCGGGCAGCAGGGCGTCGGTCTCCAGCGCGGTCTGCGCGTGCCGGGCGGCGGAAGGGTAGTCGCCCGCTGCCAGCGCCGCCAGGGCGGCGTCCGTGTGGGACGGCTGCCCGACGGCGGCCGGCACCGGTCGCACCGCCGCGCGCACGATCGGGGCCAGCACCCGCAGCGGAGCCGCTGCTGCCACCGCCGGCGCCTGGGCCACGCCACGCCGTTTCCGGGCCAGCCGCGGCGCGGACCGGCGCCGGGTCTGGTGGGTCCGGCGGTAGACGAACGCGTCGCCCACCGGCACCAGCGTGAACGCGTCGCTGACCTGCCACAGCGTCTCGGAGTGCCCTAGCAGCAGGTAGCCGCCTTCGGCGAGGACGTCGTGGAAGCGCCCCATCAGCAGCCTGGTGGTGTCCCGCCCGAAGTAGATCGTGACGTTGCGGCAGACGACGAGGTCGACCTCCCCGGGCGCCAACGGCGCCGGGTCGGACACCAGGTTGTGCAGCCGCAGGTCCACCAGCCGGCGCACCTCGTCGCGCACGGCGAGCGACCCGCCGGGTCGCTTCTCCATCCATCGGTCCCGGACGAGCGTGGGCATCGCGTCGACGGTCCGTCCGGTGTACGTCGCCCGGTCGGCCGCCCGGAGGGCCTCGGCGGAGACATCCGTGCCGACAACCCGTGCAGGGGCCCGGCCGCCGGCGCCCGGGGCTAGCTCGAGCAGGAGCATCGCCAGCGTGTAGGGCTCCTCGCCGGTGGAGCAGCCTGCGCTCCAGATGGTGAGCGGCCGGTCACGCCCGGCGGCTCGACGCAGCAGCTCGGGCAGCACCCGGCGGCGCAGCACCTCCATCTGCGGCGGATTGCGGAAGAAGTGGGTCTCCTGCACGGTCACTGCGTCCAGCAGCCGCTGGCGCTCGGGCGCGCCGGACTCGCCGGCGAGCGACGCCAGGTAGGCCGGCACGCTGGGGGCGCCGCTGCTGCGCAGGCGGTCGGCGACGACGGCCGCCAGCCCGGCCCGGCGGGCCGCGTCGAACTCCAGCCCGGCATGGTCGCGCAGGTAGTCGCGGACCGCCGTGAAGTCGGCGTCGGGGAAGCCGGTCATGACCGCACCGGCCGTGGGTCGGTCTCGGGCTGCGCGACGGCGGCTGCGAGAGCGGCACCGATCCGGCTCAGCGGCAGCTCGACCTGCACCGCGCCCAGCGCGAGGGCGGCGGCCGGCATCCCCCACACGACGCTGCTCGGCTCGTCCTGGGCGATGGTGAGCGCGCCGGCCTCGTGCAGGTGGCGCAGCCCCTCGGCGCCGTCGCGGCCCATGCCGGTCAGCAGCACGCCCACGGCGGTCGGCCCGCAGACCGCGGCCGCGCTGGTGAAGGCCGCGTCCACCCCGGGGACGTGGAACTGGCCGGGCGGCGGTGTGCGCAGCTCGACCCGCAGGCCGGGCCGCAGCACGGTGTTGACCCCGGCGGGGGCGACGTGCACGCGGCCGGGTCCCAGACGGCGGCCGTGCACCGCCATCTCCACGGGCAGGACCGAGAGCCCGTTGAGCCAGTCGGCCAGCCCCTCGACGAAGCCGTCGGCCATGTGCTGCACGACCAGCACCGGCACCGGCAGGTCCGGGGGGAGGTCCGCCAGGATCGTGGCCAGCGCCGGCGGGCCGCCGGTGGAGGCGCCGACGACGACCAGCCGGCGGGCGCCGGCGATCGGGTCGGGGGCGGGCAGGTCGTGGGCTGCCGTCGACGCCGGGCGCACCGGCGACGGGCCGCCAGGGCTACCTGGGCTGCCAGGGCCGGCCTCGAGACCGCGGGCCCGCAGCCGGCTGCGCGGGTGGGTGATCACCCGGACCCTGCTGGCGACCCGGAGGTGCCGACGCAGCGCGGTCGCGTACTGCGGCGAGCTGGGGAGGGCGTCGAGGGCACCGACCACGTCGACCGCACCGGCAGCCAGCGCGGCCTTCGAGTGCTCGACCAGGCTGCCGCACACGACGACCGGGGTCGGCCGGGTGCCCATGATCCGCTCGATGGCCTCGATGCCGCCGTCGGCCGGGTCCAGGTCGACCAGGACCGCGCCCGGCCGGTGCTCCTCGACCGCGGACTCGGCGTCGGCGGCGGTGCAGACCTCGGCCGCCACCACGAACCCGGGGCCGGACAGCAGCCCCCTCAACGCCCGGGTGCGCGTCCTGCTGTCGGCGACCACCACGACCACGAGCGCGGTGCTCCCCGGAGCCACGACCCGGGCTCCGCTGGTGGACATCAGGAAGGGCGCCTCTCGGTTCGCGGACAGGGGCGGCCGCCCGGCTGCTCGGGCTGCCGCACCTCTGCCGGAGAGGTCGTCAGATCCGGCCTCCCACTTGAGCGCGTGCGAGGATCCGACGGTCATGCCCGCGCGCCCGTCCCGACCCGCAGCGCCCCTGGCTGCGGTCGACCCGGCGCGGCTGCACCGGCCGGTCCTGGCCTGGTACGCCGCGCACGCCCGAGACCTGCCGTGGCGACGGCCCGGCACCTCGCCCTGGGCGGTGCTGGTCAGCGAGGTGATGCTCCAGCAGACGCCGGTCGCGCGGGTCGAGCCGGTCTACCGCGAGTGGCTGGCCCGCTGGCCGACCCCGGCCGCACTGGCCGCCGAGCCGGCCGGTGAGGCGGTGCGGGCCTGGGGGCGGCTGGGCTACCCGAGACGGGCGCTGCGGCTGCACGCGGCCGCGACCGAGGTCGTCACCCGGCACGGTGGCGAGCTCCCGACGACGTACGACGACCTGCGCGGGCTGCCCGGCGTCGGCGACTACACCGCCGCGGCGGTCGCGTCCTTCGCCCACGGGGCCCGGCACGCCGTCCTCGACACCAACGTGCGCCGGGTGCTGGCCCGGCTGGTCGGGGGCGAGGCGGCGGCGGCGCCGGCGGTCACCGCGGCAGAGCGGCGGCGGGCCGAGGCGCTGCTCCCCGGCGACGACTCGGGCGACCGGGGGCTCGCGGCCCGCTGGGCGGTCGCGGTGATGGAGCTCGGCGCCCTCGTCTGCACCGCGCGCTCCCCCGCCTGCCCGGGCTGCCCGGTCGCCGACCGCTGCGCGTGGCTGCTCGCCGGGCGCCCGCCGTCGACGGGCGAAAGGCCCCGCCGCCGCACCCACCGCTTCGAGGGCACCGACCGGCAGGCCCGTGGCCGGCTGCTCGCGGTCGTGCGGTCGGCCGACGCACCCGTGCCGGCGCGCGCGCTGACCGCGGCCTGGCCCGAACGCGTCCAGCGCGAGCGCGCCCTGGCCGGCCTGCTGCACGACGGCCTGGTGGACGAGACCCCCGACGGCTACGTGCTGCCGGGGCTGGCCGGCTACGGCAGGACGACGTAGTCGTCGAGGAACGCCCGCGCCGACTCGGTGTCGGTCCGGTAGACGACGTTGGTCGACCGGCAGACGGCGTCACCGGTGATGGTCACCCCGGCGACCACGTCGGTGCTGCCGAGGAAGTTCGGGCCGCCGGAGTCGCCGTAGCAGGTGCCGCCGTTGCCGGTCGCCGCGTTCATCGAGATGCGCAGCCAGGTCTTGTTGACCGCGTTCAGGGTGCCGGTCGCGACCTGGCGCACGTCGTCGTAGAGATACTGGTGGCCGCCGGGCGAGTTCGTCACCTCGTAGGCCCCGTAGCCCACCGACGTGAAGGTCTGCGACGACGAGAGCCCGGACAGCGAGCCCGCAGTCGGCAGCAGGGCCGACGTGATCCCCTTGACGGCCTTGTCGAGGACCACGACGGCGATGTCGTGCGAGTCCGCCGAGGTGCCGGGGTAGGCCGGGTCGGCGTGGAAGGTGCCGGAGTAGGTGGTGTCCCCGTCCTCGTAGGCCGGGTCGAAGGTCACCTCCACCCGCTCGCCCTCCTCGCCACAGTGGGCCGCCGTCAGCACGACCGTCGGCGAGATGAGCGTTCCGGAGCAGTAGAGCCAGGTGCCGTCGGAGTACTGCGTCGGGCTGACCAGCCCGCCGACGTTGCCGTAGCTCGCGCCGGTCGGCGTACCGCCGGTGATGGCCGAGGCCGGGCCTGCACCCACCAGGCCCGCCGCGGCGAGGACCAGCAGCACGGGCAGGACGAGCAGACGGTGCAGGACGTGCAGACGGTGCAGGACGTGCAGCGCGGGCGGCTGGACCACGGTGACCCACCTCGGATGTCGGCGATATGTCTGCTTCGCACCGTACGTCATCCGGCTTCGCTAGTCTCCTGCGGTTGTGTCGCTGCCCGCCGCCCTCCCTCGCGCCGGGGACCAGCCGTCGCAGGGCCCGACGGCTCTGCGCCCGTACGTCGCGCTGGCCGCGGCCGGCTTCCGGCGCTGGTCGACCTACCGCCTGGCGGCGGCCGCCGGGGTCTTCACCAACACCGTCTTCGGCGTCATCAAGCTCTCGATCCTGCTCGCCGTCGCGGAGTCGGCCGGCGGCACGGTCGCGGGCTACGACGCCGCCTCCCTCTCGACCTACACCTGGGTCTCGCAGGGCCTCATCGCGTTCGTGATGATCTTCTCGTGGACCGAGCTGGCCGACCGGGTCCGCACCGGGGACATCGCGGTCGACCTCGCTCGCCCGGTCGACCTGCAGCTCGCCTGGCTGGCCGCCGACCTCGGCCGCGCCGCGTGGTCGCTGCTGTCCCGCGCGCTCGTGCCGCTCGCCTTCGGTGCCCTCGTCTACGGCCTGTACGTCCCCAGCGACCCGACCGCCCTCGCGCTGCTGCCGGTGTCCCTGCTGCTCGCCGTCGTCGTGTCCTTCGGCTGCCGCTTCCTCGTCAACCTGACGGCGTTCTGGCTGGTGGAGATCCGCGGTGTCGCGATGCTGTACGTACTGGCCTCCGGCGTCCTCGGGGGGCACCTGGTGCCGGTGCACTTCTTCCCCGCCTGGCTGCAGGCGGTCGCCTACGCCACCCCCTTCCCCTCGATGGTCCAGACGCCGATCGACCTGGTCACCGGCCAGGCCGACGGAAGTGCGGCGGCCGGCCTGGTGCTCGCCCAGGTCGCCTGGGCCGTCGGCGTCCTGCTGCTCGGCCGCGTCGTCCTGGTGCGGGCGACCCGCAAGCTGGTGCTGCAGGGTGGCTGAGCCCACCGTCGCCGCGGCCTACCGGCAGATCGTCCGGTCCCGGGTCGCCGCCCAGGCGTCGTACCGCACGTCGTTCGCCGTCGAGGTCGTGTCGCAGGTCTTCATCGTGCTGGTGGAGTTCGTCGAGGTGTACGCCGTCTTCCACCAGGTCGACGACCTCGGGGGCTTCGACTTCGCCGAGGTGTCCCTCATCTACGGCCTGTCGGTGCTCTCCTTCGGCATCGCCGACCTGGTCGTCGGCCACCTCGACCAGCTGCCCTTCTACGTGCGCACCGGGACCTTCGACGCGCTGCTGCTGCGGCCGCTCTCGCCGCTCGGCCAGCTGGTCACGAGCGACTTCTCGCTGCGCCGGCTCGGCCGGGTGGGCACCGGCGTGGCCGTGCTCGTCGTCGCACTGGTCGCCGTCGACGTGGACTGGACCCCGGCGCGGGTCCTGCTCGCCGTCGTGACGCCGCTCGCGGGCGCGGCCATCTTCAGCGCGATCTTCGTCGCGACGTCGACGATCGGCTTCTGGGTCGTGGAGGGCATGGAGTTCACCAACGCGTTCACCTACGGCGGCAACTACCTGTCCTCGTTCCCGTTCACCGTCTTCGGCACCGCGATCCGCCGGTTCTTCACCTTCGTGCTGCCCGTCGGCTTCGTCGCATACCTGCCGACGCTCGCCCTGCTCGGCCGGCCCGAGCCGTTCGGCTGGCCTGACTGGCTGTCCTGGTCGTCGGTGCCGGTCGCCGCCGTCGCGGTGGCGCTGTCCCTGCTGACCTGGCGCACGGGGCTGCGCCGCTACGTCGGAACCGGCTCGTGACCCGGGCCGAGACGGAACCGGCCGCCCGGCAGGAGGCCGACCCGGTGGTCGAGGTCCGGGAGCTGCGACGGGAGTTCGTCGTGCACCGCAGCGCCGGCGGCTTCCGGCGCACCCGGCACCGGGTCGCCGCGGTCGACGGGGTGTCCTTCACCATCGGCCGGGGCGAGTGCGTCGGCTACATCGGCGCCAACGGCGCGGGCAAGTCGACGACCATCAAGATGCTCACCGGCATCCTCGTGCCGACCTCGGGCTCGCTGCGGGTGTGCGGGCTGGAGCCGACCCGTCAGCGGGCCCGGCTGGCCCGCCGCATCGGAGCGGTGTTCGGGCAGCGCAGCCAGCTGTGGTGGGACCTTCCGCTGCGCGACTCGTTCCGGCTGCTGGGGGCCGTGCACCGGCTGCCACGGGAGGCGTGGGAGCCTCGCCGGGACGAGTGCGTCGACCTGCTCGACATGGGTCCCTTCCTGGACACACCGGTCCGCCAGCTCTCCCTCGGCCAGCGCATGCGCGGCGAGGTGACCGCCGCCCTCCTGCACTCCCCCGACCTGCTCCTGCTCGACGAGCCGACCATCGGCCTCGACCTGCTGAGCAAGGAGTCCCTGCGCTCGTTCCTCGTCCGCGAGCGCCGGGAGCGCGGGACGACGATCCTGCTCACGACGCACGACCTGCCGGACATCGAGCGGCTGTGCGACCGGTTGCTCGTCGTCGACCACGGTCACCTGGTGTTCGACGGGCCGCTCGCCGGCCTGGTCAGCCGGGTCGGCGCCGAGCGGGTGGTCGTGGTCGACCTGGTCGCACCCGGCCCACCGCTGGCGGACGTCCCCGGCACGACGTTGCGCGCTGTCGAGGCCGACGGCATGCGCCAGCACCTGGCCTTCCGGCCGGACGAGACGACGGCCGCTGACGTGGTCGCCGCGGTCGCGGCCCGGGTGCCGCTGCGCGACCTCACCGTCACCGAGCCCGACATCGAGGACGTCGTCCGCAGGCTCTACACGTCCTGAGAATCGTCGGGCCGCGACCCGCGCGGAGCGAAGCGGTCCAGCTGCGCGTCGACGTCCGCGGTCGCCCGGCCGGCGCTGGACCGGTAGCCGGTCACCACCGGCAGGAACGCCTCGCTGCGCAGGGCCTGCAGGTGCAGCTCCGAGCCCGCCCGCACCGTCGCCGTCCGCGGCACCTGCCGCAGCAGCGCGATCTCGCCGAACATCTCTCCCGCGCCCAGCTCGGTGACCTCCTTCCCGTCTCCGATGACGACGGCGGACCCGGACTCGACGAAGTAGCACCGGTCGCCCAGGTCGCCCTGGGCGAAGACGACCTGCCCCGGCGGCACCGTGACGGGTTCGAGCGCGACGGCCAGCTCCCCGACCGCCGGCAGCGGGAGCCCGGCGAGCATCGGAACCGCGTGGAGCAGGTCCACCTCGTGGTCCCGGCGCTCGATGGACCCGTCCAGCCGGCGCAGACTCGCCCAGGACACGGCGACCAGCACCGGGCTGACCAGCCCGATCGCGACCAGCGCGCCCCGCATCCCGAGCAGGTGGATGGCGACCGGGGTGAGGGCGGCACCGACCCCGACGGTGAGCGCTCCGACGCCCTCCATCGCGCCGAACACCCGGGCCACCATCGTCGTCGGGGTCAGCCGGGCCACAAGCGTGAAGATCCCCACGTCGACCAGCGCGTTCCCGACACCGATGAAGAGCAGCAGGAAGAGCGCCACCTCCCGCACCGGGATGACGCCGATCAGTGCCATGGGCAGCCCCCACAGCGCGACGCCGGCACCGAACCACCGGGCCAGGCGATGGTTGCCCACCAGCAGCGAGACGGCCAGGGAGCCGAGCACAGCACCGGTCCCGACCGCGGCGTTGAGGGTGCCGACGCCGGACTCCCCCATGTCGAGCAGGTCGATGGCCACCACCACGGAGAACACCGTCAGCGCCCCACGCATCAGCGTCTGCACCTCGGCGAGCACCACGAGCACCGTCAGGTGTCGGTCGCGCCCGATCACCCGGAGCCCCTCGACGAGGTCGGCGACCACGCTTGCCGGGGCGGCGGCCGGCTCCGCCGTGGCGTCTGCCTCGCCCGTCGCCATCACCTCCGGCATCACCCCGGCGATCAGCCAGGCCGCCCACAAGGACGCCACCGCGCAGGCGGCGAAGACGGCGCCCGGCCCGCTGACGGCCAGCAGGACCGCGGCCAGCAAGGGACCCAGGAGGGTGGACAGCGAGTCGAGCATGCCGCGGACGACGTTGGCCCCGGTCAGCTCGGTCGGAGTCCGGCACAGCGACGGCACCAGGGCGGAGTGGACCGGCCGGAAGAGCACCCCCGCGATCGTCGCGACCACCGCGAGCGCGTAGATGACGGCGACAGCGGCGTCGAGCCACGCGAGGACGGCCATCAGCCCAAGGGCGACGCCACGGCCGCCTGTGACCACCAGCAGGATCCGCTCCCGCCGCCACCGGTCGCCGTAGACAGAGGCGAACGGCGTCACGAACGCCGCCGGCAGCATCCGCAGCAGGGAGACCGCGCCGACCGCCGCGGCGCCTCCGCGCTCGAAGGCCAGGACGCCGAGTCCGACCGTGAACGCCCACTCCGCGGTCCATGCCCCGGCGAAGCAGAGCTGAGCGCGCCGGAGGGCCGGGTTGTGCCAGCTGCCGCGGAACGCAGCTGCCCCTCCCCGGACGCGCTCTCCCAGCCGGCGGCCAGACACCGTCGCACCGTACTGCCGACAGTGGCCGTCGGCGCTGACGAGATTCCTCCGGAGCGACTCCTAGGGTGACGTCATGGCACGCATCGTGTTCGTGGGGCTGGGGCGGATGGGCCGGGGCATGGCCGGTCGCCTGCTCGGCACCGGGCACGAGCTGGTCGTCGTCAACCGCACGCCGGGCAAGGACGACGACCTGGTCGCCCGCGGGGCCGGCCGGGCCGACACGCCACGGGACGCGGTCGCCTCGGACGGCGGGGTCGACGCGGTGGTCGTCATGGTCAGCGACGACGAGGCGAGCCGGTCCGTGTGGCTCGGCCCGGACGGCGTGCTCGCCGGTGAGCCGGCGCCCGGGACGCTCGCCCTCGACTGCTCGACACTGTCCCACGAGTGGCTGGTCGAGCTGGCCGGGACGGCCGGCCGGCACGGGCTGCGCTTCCTCGACTGCCCGGTGACCGGGCTGCCCGACGCCGCGGCGGCCGGCGAGCTGACGCTGCTCGTCGGCGCCGACCCCGGCGACCTGGCCGCGGCGCGGCCGCTGCTCGAGCCGATGTCGGAGGCCGTGCTGCACTTCGGCCCGGTCGGCAGCGGCAACGCGTACAAGCTGGCGATCAACCTCATGGGGGCGGTGCAGATCGCCGCGGCCGCGGAGCTGCTGGCGATCGCGGAGAAAGCCGGCCTCGACCTCGAGCAGGTCGCGGACGCGGTGGCGACCAGCCAGGCGGCCAGCCCGCAGGTCGTGCGCAACACCCGCCGGATGGTGGCGGCGAGCCACCACGACGACGTGGTGTTCTCCGGGCGGCTGCGGCGCAAGGACACCGCCTACGGCGTGGCGCTCGCCGACGGCCTCGGCGTCGAGCCGGCGTTCGGCCGGGTGGCCCTGGACCGGCTCGACGAGCTGCTCGCCGCCGGGCTCGGCGAGGTCAACGAGAGCGCCGTCATCGAGATCGCCCGGAGCGCCCCGCCAGGTCGCTGAGCAGCTCCTCCCACCGGGTCGCCATCCGGTGCGGGGCATAGGTGGCCGCCGTCGAGAGCGCCGCCTGGCCCATCTCGCGCCGCCAGCCGGGCGCCTCGATCAGCCGGCACATGGCCTCCGCCAGGCCCACCACGTCGCTCTGCGGCACCAGCAGGCCGTCGACGCCGTCGGTGACCAGGTCGGCCGGCCCGTTGCGGCAGTCGAAGCTGACGACCGGCACCCCGACCGACATCGCCTCGAGCAGCACCATCGGGAAGCCCTCGTTGCGCGAGCTCAGCACGAAGACCGAGGCCTCGGCGAGCTCCTCGTCCAGGTGCCCGGCGTGGCCCATGAGCTGCACGTTGCGCTCCAGGCCGTGCCGGTGCACCAGGCCCTCGAGCAGCGACCGCTCACCGCCGGTGCCGTAGATCCGCAGCGACCAGTCGGGGTGCCGCGCGGACACCGCCGCGAAGGCCGGCACCAGCCGGTCGAACCCCTTCGCGGGCACCAGTCGGCCGGCGGCGACGACGACCTTGCGGCCGTGCGTCGACCGGGCATTCGTCGACGGCACGGCGGACGGGATGCAGGCGACCTGGGTGGCAGTCCGCGCCCCGGTGCCCAGCAGGGCCCGGTAGTCGACGGCATCGCGCTCGGTGAGGGTGACGACCGCGTCGAGACGGCCGTACGTCCGGCGGATCGCCCGGCGCAGGGCCCTCGGGTGGTTGGCCAGGAAGACGTGCTCCTGCGCGACCCGGACCACGTCCGGCGGCGCCCACCTGGCGGTCGCGACCGCCAGCCCCGGCCGGGTGCTCACCAGCACTCCCCCGTCCAGGCCGCGCAGGTAACGCGCCAGCCGCAGGTCGGTCCGTGCCGAGAAGCTGCGGTAGCGACGCTCGGACCACGGCACCAGGACGCTCGGCAGCCGGCCGAGGCCGCGCTCCAGGCGGCCGTCGGGCTCCGACGTCGGCAGCTGCGGGACCCGCTCGTCCGAGAGCACCCGCAGCCGCACCCGCGGGTCGAGCGGCAGTCGTGGCCCGGGCCGCCGCCGGTAGACGCTCACCACCTCGACCTCGTGCCGGTCGGCCAGTGCGGACGCCGCCGTGAACGTCACCCGGATCGTGCCCCCGACCGAGAACGCGTCCATGAGCAGGAACCTGATGTGCACGCCGACCTCACCAGTCGAGGCACCACCCCCACCGCCCGCGCCGCGCCCGGCTCACGGGGGATGTGCGGGCCTGGTGCTGCGCTGGTGCTTATGAGACGCGCGGGGCCAGCACCCGGTTCGGACGCACGACGAAAGGGCCCGCCCGGACGGTTTCCGGACGGGCCCCTCGCTGTCAGTACGGCCGTAGGCCAGCCTGCTGGGTGGCCGGCTGGGCTACTCCTGCGTCGTCGCCGTCTCGACCGGCGGGGTGTCGGGCAGCGTGGCCTTCTGCTCGCCGACGAAGGTGAAGCCGGCCTCGTCCCCCTCGCCCTCGGTGCCCACCAGCACGATCTGGCCGGGTCGCACCTCGCCGAAGAGGATCTTCTCGGAGAGCACGTCCTCGATCTCGCGCTGGATGGTGCGCCGCAGCGGTCGGGCCCCCAGGACGGGGTCGTAGCCCTTCTTGGCGAGCAGCTCCTTGGCCGCCGGAGTGAGCTCGAGACCCATGTCCTTGTCGCGCAGCCGCTCGTCGAGCTTGGCCAGCATCAGGTCGACGATCGTGATGATCTCCTCCGGCGTGAGCTGGTGGAAGACCACGATGTCGTCGATGCGGTTGAGGAACTCCGGGCGGAAGTGCTGCTTGAGCTCGTCCTGGACCTTCGCCTTCATCCGCTCGTAGCCGGTTTTCACGTCGTCGCTGGCCGCGAACCCGAGGTTGAAGCCCTTGGAGATGTCGCGGGTGCCGAGGTTGGTGGTCATGATGATCACGGTGTTCTTGAAGTCGACCACCCGGCCCTGGGAGTCGGTCAGCCGACCGTCCTCCAGGATCTGCAGCAGCGAGTTGAAGATGTCCGGGTGTGCCTTCTCGACCTCGTCGAAGAGCACGACGGAGAACGGCTTGCGGCGCACCTTCTCGGTGAGCTGGCCGCCCTCCTCGTAGCCGACGTAGCCGGGAGGCGAGCCGAACAGCCGCGACACGGTGTGCTTCTCGGAGAACTCCGACATGTCGAGCTGGATCAGCGAGTCCTCGTCGCCGAAGAGGAACTCGGCCAGCGTCTTGGACAGCTCGGTCTTGCCGACGCCCGACGGGCCGGCGAAGATGAACGACCCACCGGGGCGCTTCGGGTCCTTGAGCCCGGCACGGGTGCGGCGGATCGCCTGGGACAGCGCCTTGATCGCCTGCTCCTGGCCGATGACCCGCTTGTGCAGCTCGTCCTCCATGCGCAGCAGGCGCTGCGACTCCTCCTCGGTCAGCTTGAAGACCGGGATGCCGGTGGCGACGGCGAGGACCTCGGCGATGAGCTCCTCGTCGACCTCGGCCACGACGTCCATGTCGCCGGCCTTCCACTCCTTCTCGCGCTGCGCCTTCTCCTGCAGCAGGGTCTTCTCGCGGTCGCGCAGCGACGCGGCCTTCTCGAAGTCCTGCGCGTCGATCGCCGACTCCTTGTCCCGGCGGACCGAGGCGATGCGCTCGTCGAACTCGCGCAGGTCCGGCGGCGCGGTCATCCGGCGGATACGCATCCGCGAGCCGGCCTCGTCGATCAGGTCGATCGCCTTGTCCGGCAGGAACCGGTCGGAGATGTAGCGGTCGGCGAGCGTCGCAGCCGCGACAAGCGCACCGTCGGTGATGGACACCCGGTGGTGCGCCTCGTAGCGGTCACGCAGACCCTTGAGGATCTCGATGGTGTGCGCGAGCGTCGGCTCGGCTACCTGGATCGGCTGGAACCGCCGCTCGAGGGCGGCGTCCTTCTCGAGGTGCTTGCGGTACTCGTCCAGCGTCGTCGCCCCGATGGTCTGCAGCTCACCGCGCGCCAGCATCGGCTTGAGGATGCTCGCCGCGTCGATCGCCCCCTCGGCGGCACCCGC
>DATHAP010000204.1 GCA_035489715.1 Actinomycetes bacterium | reverse complement strand
CTGGTAGCCCACGTTGGACAGCGCCTCGAGCTGCTCGACCAGGTAGGCCGACATGCCGTGGGTCAGCGACGGGGCGCGCACGACGATGGTCACCGACTTGGCCACCCGGGCGAAGAACACCGCGGCCTGCCCGGCCGAGTTGGCCCCGCCCACGACGACCACGTCGGCGTCGGCGCACTCATCGACCTCGGTGGCGGCCGAGCCGTAGAAGAGGCCGCTGCCGGTGAGCTCTGCGCAGCCCGGGGCCTCGAGGTCGCGGTACGAGACCCCGGTCGCGACGACGACGGCGTGCGCGGCGACCTCCGTCTCGTCGCCGAAACGCACGACCCGGGCAGGCCCGTTGGCGCGCAGCCCGACGACGTCGCGGGCGGTGAGGATCTCGGCACCGAACCTGGTCGCCTGGCGACGCGCCCGGTCGGTCAGCTGGGCGCCCGAGACGCCGTCCGGGAAGCCCAGGTAGTTCTCGATCCGCGACGACTGACCGGCCTGGCCACCGGTCGCCTGCCGCTCGACGAGCAGCGTGCGCAGCCCCTCCGAGGCGCCGTAGACCGCGGCGCCGAGCCCGGCCGGCCCGCCGCCGACCACGACGAGGTCGTAGAAGTCGGTGGCCGGCGTCGTCGACAGCCCGACCGCGGCCGCGACCTCGGCGGTGCCCGGCGCCACCAGGGCCTCCCCGTCGGGGGTTACCACGAGTGGCAGCCGGCTGCCGTCGGCGCCGGCCGCCTGCAGCAGCCGCTGGCCCTCCGGCTCGTCGACGACCACCCAGCGGTAGGGCACGGCGTTGCGGGCGAGGAAGTCGCGGACCGCGAACGACGGCGCCGACCAGCGGTGGCCGACCACCTTGGTCTCGCGCACCTCCGGGGACGCCTCGGACTCGAACATCTCGATCATCTCGTCGACGACCGGGTAGAGCTTCTCCTCCGGCGGCTCCCACGGCTTGAGCAGGTAGTGGTCCACGTCGACCACGTTGATGGCCGCGATGGCGGCGTCGGTGTCGGCGTAGGCCGTCAGCAGCGCCCGCCGCGCGCGAGGGAACAGGTCCATCGCCGCCTCGAGGAACTCGATGCCGCTCATCTCCGGCATCCGGTAGTCGGCCAGCAGCACAGCCACCTGCTCGCCGCGCAGCTTGAGCTCGCGCAGCGCCTCCAGCGCCTCGGGGCCAGACGAGGCCCGAAGCACCCGGTGGTGCTCGCCGTAGCGCCGGCGCAGGTCGCGCGCCACCGCGCGCGACACCGACGGGTCGTCGTCGACGCTGAGCAGCACCGGACGCGCCGCCTGGTCCGGGGGACCGGTGCCGGGGCTCGTCGTGGCGGTCGGCGCGGTCACGGGTGGGAGTACGACGGGGCGTCGACGAGGTCGAAAGCCACCTCGTCGACGTAGCACCACCACCAGCCCTCGCCCGGCTCGTAGGACGAGACGAGCGGGTGGCCGGTGGCCGCGTTGTGGGCGGTCGCGTGCTTGTTGGGGGAGGAGTCGCAGCAGCCGACGTGGCCGCAGACCCGGCACATGCGCAGGTGCTGCCACCGGTCCCCGGTGCGCAGGCAGTCCTCGCAGCCGGTGGACGAGGGCTCGGCGGCCTCGTCCACGACGTCGAGGTGGGTGCACGCGTCAGCCATGTGTCCTCCGTCCGAGGGATCCGCGCCCTCACCGATCGTCTTGCCGACCCCTTGCAGACTAGGACTAGATTCGCGCCCATGAGCGACGCGGACATCCACCGGACGATCTCCGACCTGGTGACCGAGGAGCACCGGCTGCGGTCCGACCAGGTGGACGAGGACGGGCGGTCCCGGCTGGCCCAGATCGAGGAGAGCCTCGACCAGTGCTGGGACCTGCTCCGGCAGCGGCATGCCCTGCGCGACTCCGGTGCCGACCCCGAGCAGGCGCACGAGCGTCCGGCGCGTGACGTCGAGGGATACCTCCAGTAGATGGGCATCGTCACGCCCGGCTTCACCGGACGACCTCGCGACGAGGCACCGGACCTGCCTCCGGGCCAGTACCTCACCCACGACTTCCCAGTGCTGTCCGCCGGCCC
>DATHAP010000203.1 GCA_035489715.1 Actinomycetes bacterium | reverse complement strand
GCCGCAACTGCCTTCGAGGAGCTGGGCACCCACGTCGAGGCGATGGTCGAGCGCGCGAGCGGCGACTGGGCGATCGGGGAGGAGCGCTACTCGGCGCTGCTGCGCGAGGCGGAGGGCCTGCCGTACGGCGCCCGCGAGCTGCACGAGAAGGGCCTGGCCCTCTACGACGAGCTGGCCGCCGACATGCGTCTCCGCTCCCGGGACCTGCGCGGCACCGACGACTTCCTCGGGGTGCTGCGCGGCTTCAACGACGACCATCCCGAGACCCCCGAGGAGATGCTGGCGCTCTACCAGGAGGCCACCGACGCGGCGCGCGTGTTCTGCGTCGAGCACGACCTGGTGACCCTGCCCGACGGGGAGTCGTGCGTCGTGGCGCCGTCGGCGCCCTTCACCCGGTCGATGATCGCGGTCGCGCACTACATGCAGCCGCCACCCTTCGCGCCGGCGCCGGCCGGCGGTGGCGGGCGGCCGGGCCACTTCTTCGTGCCCTACCCGCCCGACGGGTCGACGCCGGATCAGGTCGCCGCCCGGCTGGCGACGAACAACCGGCACGGCGCCTGGTCGATCGCGGTGCACGAGGCCTACCCGGGGCACCACTGGCACTTCGCCTGGCTGGCGGCCCAGTCGGCCGCCGGGCGGGCCCGGCCGCTGCGCTTCGTCTTCGGGTCGACCTACTTCGTCGAAGGCTGGGGTCTCTACACCGAGGACCTGCTGCGCGAGCAGGGCTTCTTCCGCACCCCCGAGCAGGAGCTGGCGCAGCGCGACTACCGGCTCTTCCGGGCCGCCCGCATCGTCGTCGACACCGCGCTGCACATGGGCGACATGACGGTGGAGGAGGGCGTGGAGTTCATGGCGACCAGGTCGTCGCTGTCGCCGGACACCGCCCGGGCCGAGGTCCTGCGCTACTGCGCCTGGCCGACCCAGGCGTCGTCCTACCTGACCGGCGCGGTGGAGATCGCCCGGATGCGCGACCGGTGGCTGACGGAGTCGCGCGGGCCGCTCAAGGAGTTCCACGACCGGGCCGCCGGGTCCGGCCGGCTGCCGATCGGCCTGGTGGAGCGGACGCTCTTCGGCTGAGGCCTGGGTAGGGTGCTCCGCCGTGGAGGCGCAGCAGGCACCGGTCGACGTACTCGTGCGACGGCTGGACCCCGGCCTGCCGCTGCCCGGCTACGCCCACCCGGGCGACGCCGGAGCCGACCTGGTCGCCGCGGAGGACGTCGAGCTGGCGCCCGGGGAGCGGGCGATGGTCCCCACCGGGGTGGCGATCGCGCTGCCCGCCGGCTACGCCGCCTTCGTGCACCCCCGGTCGGGTCTCGCGCACCGCTTCGGGGTCGGCATCGTCAACGCGCCGGGCACCGTCGACGCCGGCTACCGCGGCGAGATCAAGGTGCTCCTCGTCAACCACGACCCGCGCGACACGGTGCGGCTGCGCCGCGGCGACCGGATCGCCCAGCTGGTCGTGCAGCGGGTGGAACGGGTCACGTTCCACGAGGTCGAGTTGCTGCCCGGGTCGGCGAGGGGCGAGGGTGGACACGGGTCGACCGGCGGCTTCGCCGCACCGGCGCCCAGCGAGACGGACAGGACAGAGGTGTGAGCGTGTTCCGACGTCGCCGACGTGAGGACGACCCGGCAGGGTCCACCGCGGCCGAGGGCTCGGAGGACGGCGCGACCGGTCTCGACGACTCCCTCGACGACGCGACGGGGGACGACGCGGGCAGCCCACCGCGGTCGACCCCGTCGGCCAGCCGGGAGAACGGGCCGTGGGACGTCACCGAGGTCGACGACCCCGCCGCCGGCGGACGGGTCGACCTCGGCGGCATGTGGCTGCCCGGCCGACCCGGCCTCGAGGTCCGGGTCGAGGCCGACCAGGCGACCAGCCAGGTCGTCGCGGTGACCCTCGTGCTCGGCCGGTCCGCGCTGCAGCTCCAGCCGTTCGCGGCCCCCAAGACCGAGGACATCTGGGACGAGGTGCGCGGCGAGATCCGGGCCGGCATCACCAAGCAGGGCGGGACCGCCGACGAGGTCGACGGCCCGCTGGGCACCGAGCTGCGGACCAAGGTGCCGGTGCGCGCGGCCGACGGCAGCTCCAGCGTGCAGCCGGCCCGCTTCGTCGGGGTGAGCGGGCCGCGCTGGTTCCTGCGCGGGGTGCTGACCGGGCAGGCCGCTGTCGAGACCGGCACCGACGCGGAGCTGGTCGAGCTGTTCCGGGAGGTCGTCGTGGTGCGCGGCTTCGACCCGATGGCGCCCCGTGACCCGATCCCGCTGCGGCTTCCGGCCGCGACGGTGGCGGCGGAGGAGGCTGCCGAGGCGGCTGCGGCTGCGGGCGCCGAGGGCGACGACGGCGAAGGAGACGACGGGGAAGGAGACGACGGCAAGGCGACCCGGGCCGACGACCTCAACCCCTTCGAGCGGGGACCGGAGATCACCGAGATCCGCTGAGGCCGTACGTCGCGCGCCTGCCGGCCGGGCCCGCAGGGGCCGGTTGCGGCATACGCTGGTGCCATGGGCCACACAGAGGGCGGCGTGGTGCGTCGGGCGGTGAACCGGCTGGCCACCTCCGCCAAGGAGCACGAGGCGGCCGAGCTGCGCAAGGACTGCGTCGACCTCGGGGCCACCCTGATCCGCGACGTGCCCGACCGCGAGCGGGTGCGGGTCGCCGGCACGCTGCGCACCGTCACCCTGCGGCCGCGCGCCGGGGTCCCCGCACTGGTGGCCGAGCTCTACGACGGCACCGGGTCGATGTCGCTGGTCTGGCTCGGCCGTCGGCAGATCCCCGGCATCGAGCCGGGGCGCTCGCTGGTGGGGTACGGCCGGGTGATGCGCTACGGCGAGCAGCCGGTGATCTTCAACCCGCGCTACGAGCTGCGCCCCACCGGCACCGGTGAGTGACTGGCTGGTGAGTCCCGACCCGACCCGCGCCGACCGGCCGCACGACCCCCAGCACAACGACCCGCTGCACCTGCAGCCGGAGGGGCCGCTTGACGACCTGGTCGACGAGAGCCGGCCCACGGCCGAGCATCCCGAGCTGCCCGGTGTCGACGCCGAGACGGTCGAGGAGATCGTCCGGGCCCGGCTCGCGATGGCGCTGGGCGGCCGGCGGGGCATGGTCGAGGGGGCCGCGCCGACGATCGGGTTCACGACGACGTACCTCTTGAGCCACGACCTGCGGCTGTCTCTCGTCATCGGGGTGGCCCTCGCCGTGGTCCTGCTGGTGCTGCGGCTCGTGCAGCGGTCGACGCCGCAGTTCGTCGTCAACAGCCTGGTCGGCATCGGCATCGCCGCCCTCTTCGCGTCCCGGTCAGGCGAGGCGAAGGACGTGTTCCTGCCCGGCATCCTCTACAACGCGGCCTACGCCGTGGGCCTGAGCCTCTCCGTGCTGGCGCGCTGGCCGCTCGTCGGCTTCATGATCGGGTCGGTCACGGGCGACGTGACCGCGTGGCGGCGGGACCCGGGCATCGTCGCCCTGTGCAGCAAGCTGACCTGGGTGCTGGTGGTCCCGTGCGCGATCCGGGTCGTGGTCCAGCTGCCGCTCTACCTGGCGGACAAGGTGGGCTGGCTCGGCGTGACGAAGATCGCCCTCGGCTGGCCGCTGCAGGTAGCGGCGCTGGCCGGCATGGTCTACCTGCTGGCCCGCGGCCGGACCCCGCTGCAGCAACCGGCGGACGCACGCCCGACCTGACTTCCGGCTCCGGCAGGGCGCACCACACGGGGGTACGTCGTCAGCGGGCGTGGGGGGCGAGGAGCTCCTCGAGCTGGGGACCCATGTCGGGGGTCGCGACGAACAGCAGCTCGTCACCCGCCTCGAGCGGGTCGTCCTGGCTCGGGGCGATCGGCCGGCCCTCGCGGATGATCGCGACCAGGGCGGTGTCCGGCGGCCACGGCACGTCGCCCACGCGCTTGGCGACGACGGGCGAGTCCGAGGGCAGGGTCAGCTCGAGCATGTCGGTGTTGGACTGCTGGAAGGTGAAGATCCGCACCAGGTCGCCGACGCTGACGGCCTCCTCGACGAGCGCGGTCATCAGCCGCGGCATCGAGACGGCCACGTCGACGCCCCACGCCTCGTCGAACATCCACTCGTTCTTCGGGTTGCTCACCCGGGCCACGGTGCGCGGCACGCCGTACTCGGTCTTGGCGAGCAGCGAGACGACCAGGTTGACCTTGTCGTCGCCGGTCGCGGCGATCATCACCTGGCACTCGTGCAGGCCGGCCTCCTCGAGGGAGGTCACCTCGCAGGCGTCGGCCAGCAGCCACTCCGCGTCGGGGACGGAGACCTTCTTGATGGCCGCGGGGTTCTTGTCGAGGAGCAGGACCTCGTGGCCGTTCTCCAGCAGCTCGCGGGCGACCGAGCGCCCCACGCTGCCGGCTCCGGCGATGGCGACGCGCATCAACAGCCCTTCGCGAACGGCAGGTGCATCACGCGCCACCCTCGGCCGGTGTGGTCGAGCGGCGGCGGAAGACCGAATCGATCGCGTCCGCGTCGTCGTCGCGCATGACCACGTGGACGATGTCGCCGTCCTGCAGGACGGTGTCCGAGCCGGGGAGCAGGCCCTCGCCGAGCCGGGTGAGGAACGCCACCCGGCCCCCGGACTCGATCTCGAGGCGGCTGATCCGCTCGCCGACCCACGCGGAGTCGACCGGCACCTCGGCCAGCCGGATGGTGCCGCTCGGGTCGCGCCACTCCGGCTCGGACCCGTGGGGGAGCAGCCGGCGCATCATCTGGTCGGCGGTCCAGCGGACCGTGGCGACGGTGGGGATGCCGAGACGCTGGTAGACCTCGGCCCTGCCCGGGTCGTAGATGCGGGCCACGACGTTGTCGACGCCGAACGTCTCGCGGGCCACCCGGGCCGCGAGGATGTTGGAGTTGTCGCCGCTGCTCACGGCCGCGAAGGCGTGGGCGTCCTCGATGCCGGCCTCGCGCAGGGTGTCGCGGTCGAACCCGATGCCGGTGACCCGGCGCCCGGCGAAGCCCTGGCCGAGGCGGCGGAAGGCCGACTCCTCGGCGTCGATGATCGCGACCGTGTGCCCCTGGGACTCCAGGATGTGCGCGAGGGTCGAGCCCACCCGCCCGCAGCCCATGATCACGAAGTGCACGGGTCCGACGCTAGCGCAGACGCACCGGCCTGCGGGGTGCGGACCACGGGGGCCGTCAGGAGCCCCTAGCATCGCCGCGTGCCCCAGGTCACCGACGCTGCCAAGCGGCTGCTGCTCGGCCGCGCGATGCGCAGTGACCGGCTGCACGAGACGCTGCTGCCGAAGCGGGTCGCGCTACCGGTGTTCGCGAGCGACGCCCTGTCCTCGGTGGCCTACGCCCCTGACGAGGTCTTCCTCATGCTGGGGGTTGCCGGCTTCTCGGCGTACGCCTTCTCCTGGAAGATCGGCCTCGCCGTCGCCTTCGTGATGCTGGTGGTCGTCGCGTCCTACCGGCAGAACGTCCACGCCTACCCGAGCGGCGGCGGCGACTACGAGGTCGCGACCGTCAACCTGGGACCGACGCCGGGGCTGACCGTCGCGAGCGCCCTGCTCGTCGACTACGTCCTGACGGTGGCGGTGTCGATCTCGTCGGCCGCGCAGTACGCCGCCTCGACGATCGACTCGTTCCAGGGGCACGAGGTCGTCGTGGCGGTGGTCGCCGTCATCCTGCTGATGGCGGCGAACCTGCGTGGTGTGCGCGAGTCCGGCACCGCGTTCGCCGTCCCGACGTACGCCTTCATGGTCGCCATCCTGGGCATGGCGCTCTGGGGGTTCAGCCGATACTTCCTCGGCGACCTCCCCGACGTCTCCAGCGCGAAGTTCGACCTGGTGCCGGAGGAGGGCTACGAGGACGGCATCGCCGGGATCGCCGGCGCGTTCCTGCTGCTGCGGGCCTTCTCGTCGGGCTGCGCCGCGCTGACCGGTGTCGAGGCGATCAGCAACGGCGTGCCGGCGTTCAAGAAGCCCAAGTCGCGCAACGCCGCCACGACTCTGCTGCTCCTGGGCACCATCGCCGTCAGCATGCTGCTGAGCATCATCGTGCTGGCCAAGGTCAGCGGGCTCCGCTACGCCGAGAACGTCGTCGAGCAGCTGCGCCTGGACGGCCAGGCCGGCGAGGCGACGCGGGCCGGTGTGCGCTTCGGGCCGACCGAGAACTACCCCGACGGCCTGACGTACGTGCAGGACCCGGTGATCGGTCAGATCGCCAAGTCGGTGTTCAGCAACGTGCCCCTGATGGCCGCCGTCGTGACGACGGTCACCGGGCTGATCCTCGTGCTGGCGGCCAACACGGCGTTCAACGGCTTCCCGGTCCTCGGCTCGATCCTGGCGCAGGACCGCTACCTGCCGCGGCAGCTGCACACCCGCGGCGACCGGCTCGCCTACAGCAACGGCATCGTCCTGCTCTCGGCGTTCGCGATCCTCCTGATCGTCGCCTTCGACGCCGAGGTGACGCGGCTGATCCAGCTCTACATCGTCGGTGTCTTCGTGTCGTTCACGCTGAGCCAGACCGGCATGGTGCGGCACTGGACGCGGCTGCTGCGCAGCGAGACCGACCCGGCCGCGAGGACGCGGATGGTCCGCAGCCGGATCATCAACGGTGTCGGGCTGTCGGTGACCGGGCTGGTCCTGGTCGTCGTCCTCATCACCAAGTTCCTGCTCGGTGCGTGGATCGCGATCGCCGCCATGGTGGTCATCTTCGTGCTGATGAAGGGGATCCGGCGGCACTACGAGGCGGTCGCGAGGGAGCTCGTCGTCGACGAGGACGAGGACGTCATGCTGCCGGCGCGCACGCACGTCGTCGTGCTCGTGTCGAAGATCCACAAGCCGACCATGCGCGCCGTTGCCTACGCCCGCGCGATGCGCCCGTCGACCCTGGAGGCCATCACGGTCAGCGTCGACGCCGAGGAGACGCGCGCACTGCAGGCCGACTGGGACCGTCGGGGCATCCCGGTGCCGCTCAAGGTGCTGGACTCGCCGTTCCGCGAGGTCACCGACCCGGTGATCGAGTACGTCCGCGCCCTGCGCAGCGGCAGTCCCCGCGACCTGGTCACGGTGCTCATCCCGGAGTACGTCGTCGGGCACTGGTGGGAGCACCTGCTGCACAACCAGAGCGCGCTCCGGCTCAAGACGCGCCTCCTGTTCACCCCCGGGGTGATGGTCACCAGCGTGCCGTGGCAGCTCGCCAGCTCGGCCGGCCTGGCCGAGCGCGAGGAGGGGATCGCCCCGGGCGCGTCCCGTCGGGGCGAGCCGCCGCGGGGAGGCGGGCTGTCCTGAGCGGTCCCGTTGGCACCGAGCTCGAGGTCGACGTCGGGCCGGTCGCGCACGGCGGCCACTGCGTGGCCCGGCACGACGGCCGGGTCGTCTTCGTGCGGCACGCCCTGCCGGGGGAGCGCGTGCGCGCGGTCGTCACCGAAGGCACCGCGACGTCGTCCTACTGGCGGGCCGACGCCGTCACCGTGCTCACGGCGAGCCCGGACCGGGTCGAGCCGCCGTGCCCGTGGGCCGGACCCGGCCGTTGCGGCGGCTGCGACTTCCAGCACGTGGCGCTCGACGCGCAGCGTGGGCTCAAGGCCGAGGTCGTGCGCGAGCAGCTCGCCCGGCTGGCCGGGCTCGACCGAGAGGTGATCGTCGAGGAGGTGCCTGGGGCGGACGGCGGTCTCGGCTGGCGGACCAGGGTGCGCTGGGCGGTCGACGACGACGGTCGGCCGGGTCTGCGCGCGCACCGGTCGCACGAGGTGGTCCCGGTCGACCGCTGCCGCATCGCGCACCCGCTGGTCGACGAGGCAGGCGTCACCGCTCGACGGTGGCCCGGCGTCGCCGCCGTCGACGTATCGGCCTCCGTGGCGACCGGTGAGGTGCTCGTGCTCCCGGACGGCCGGGCTGGTGACCGGGCCGCCGGAGCCGCGGTGACCGAGCAGGCCGCCGGGCGCGACTACCGGGTCACCGGCGGCGGTTTCTGGCAGGTGCACCCCGGCGCCGCGCAGAGCCTGCTCGACGCGGTCCTCGACGGGCTCGAGCCGCGGCCGGGTGACCACGTGCTCGACCTCTACTGCGGCGTCGGGCTCTTCGCCGGGCCGCTGGCCGAGCGAGTAGGACCGGGCGGCCGGGTGTCGGCCGTCGAGTCCGACCGGCGGGCCGTCGCCGACGCGCGGCACAACCTCGCCGACCTGCCCCAGGTGCGGGTCGAGAGCGGCCGCGTGGACCACGTCCTGCGCCGGCGCCACCACCGCCGGTCCGACCTCGTCGTGCTCGACCCGCCGCGGTCGGGCGCCGGCCGCGCGGTGGTGCGGCTGCTCGCCCGGCTGGGTGCGCGGCGCATCGCGTACGTCGCCTGCGACCCGGCCGCGCTGGCCCGGGACCTCAAGGAGATGGCGGCGAACGGCTACCGGCTGGAGTCGCTGCGGGCCTACGACCTGTTCCCCATGACCCACCACGTCGAGTGCGTGGCGGTGCTGGTCCCGGCCTGAACGCGTCGGGTGCGCGGTTCCGACAGCGGCGTGGACGCAGGGGCCCGCGCCGCCTGACGGGGGATGTCGGCGACGCGGGCTGCCGAGACGATGACTCACGCCGCCGCTGTCACGCCAGCCTGTCAACGCGATTGACGATCCGAGGTGATCGTGTCACTCGGTCACGGCGCGGCATGACTGGCATGACTGGCATGACGCCAGCGGCCATGACGGGCATGACCGGCACGGCGCCGGGCAGATGGGAGTGGTGGGACGGCGAGGACGCTGCGTCTCACCGCGACCAGAGAGGACGACATGACCACCTCGAACCCCAACGCCCCCCAGCCGGCCGGCGCCGACCCGGCCGGTGAGGACCACGACCGGGAGGTCGACCCGCTGCTGCAGCGAACCATGAAGGGCGCCGTGCCGGACGAGCAGACCGGCGCCATGTCGAGCAGCGACCGCCCGGACCCGGACGCAGACGACGTCGACGAGGACAAGCGGGCGTCCGGCGCCTGAGACACCCGTCACCCACAGCCTCTCGACGTCATGTATCTTGATGTCGAGATAAGTTCTTGACGCCCGGATCCGCTCGGCGGTGCCGAGGCGGGCTGCGGCAGGATGAGTGACGGACGAGAGGAGACGGTCGTGGCAGGTGCGACGCAGGACAGCTTCGGTGCCAAGGGTGACCTCGAGGTCGGTGGGGCGAGCTACCAGATCTACCGGCTGGACGCGCTCGACGATCTGCGGGAGCAGGTCGCCTCGCTGCCGTTCTCGCTGAAGATCCTGCTGGAGAACCTGCTGCGCACGGAGGACGGGGCCAACGTCACCGACGACCACGTGCGGGCCCTGGCGGGCTGGGACCCCGACGCCGAGCCGGACACCGAGATCCAGTTCACCCCGGCCCGGGTCGTGATGCAGGACTTCACCGGCGTGCCCTGCGTGGTCGACCTCGCGACGATGCGCGAGGCGGTGCAGGAGCTCGGCGGCGACCCGTCGCGGATCAACCCGCTCGCGCCGGCCGAGCTGGTCATCGACCACTCGGTCATCGCCGACCTCTTCGGCGCGCCGGACTCGTTCCAGCGCAACGTCGACCTCGAGTACGAGCGCAACAAGGAGCGCTACCAGTTCCTGCGCTGGGGGCAGACCGCGTTCGACCAGTTCAAGGTCGTGCCGCCTGGCACCGGCATCGTGCACCAGGTCAACATCGAGTACCTCGCGCGGGTCGTGTTCGACCGCGACGTCGACGGGACCCGGACGGCCTATCCGGACACGCTGGTAGGCACCGACTCGCACACCACGATGGTCAACGGGCTCGGCGTGCTCGGCTGGGGCGTCGGAGGCATCGAGGCCGAAGCGGCCATGCTCGGGCAGCCGGTGTCGATGCTCATCCCGAAGGTCGTCGGCTTCAAGCTGACCGGCTCGCTGCCCGAGGGGGCGACCGCGACCGACCTGGTGCTGACCATCACCGAGATGCTCCGCAAGCAGGGCGTGGTCGGGAAGTTCGTCGAGTTCTACGGCGACGGCGTCTCGGCGGTGCCGCTGGCCAACCGCGCCACCATCGGCAACATGAGCCCGGAGTACGGCTCGACGGTCGCCATCTTCCCGATCGACGACGAGACCGTCCGCTACCTGCGGATGACCGGCCGCACCGAGGAGCAGGTCGCGCTGGTCGAGGCCTACGCGAAGGCGCAGGGCCTGTGGCACGACGCGGCGGCTGAGCCCCGCTACTCGGAGCGGATCGAGCTCGACCTGTCGACCGTCGTGCCGTCCATCGCCGGCCCGAAGCGGCCGCAGGACCGGGTCGCGCTCTCCGACGCCAAGGCCGGCTTCCGCAACGCGCTCGGCGACTACGCGGGCGCGGCCGAGCCCGAGCACCACGGGGTCGACGAGTCGTCGGCCGAGTCCTTCCCGGCCAGCGACGCCCCCGCCTTCCACGGCACGAACGGCGACGGGGCGCCGCATGCCGCCCCCGACCACGGCGAGGTGAGCCGGCCGTCGGACCCGGTGCGGATCAGCCTGGACGGCCAGGAGGTCGAGGTCGACCACGGCCACGTCGTCATCGCGGCGATCACGTCGTGCACCAACACGTCCAACCCGTCGGTGATGATCGGCGCCGCGCTGCTGGCCAAGAAGGCCGTCGAGCGTGGACTGGAGCGCAAGCCCTGGGTCAAGACCACGCTGGCTCCCGGCTCCCAGGTCGTCATGGACTACTACGACCGGGCCGGCCTGACGCCGTACCTCGACAAGCTCGGCTTCAACCTCGTGGGCTACGGCTGCACGACCTGCATCGGCAACTCCGGTCCGCTGCGGGAGGCGGTCAGCAAGGGCGTCAACGACAACGACCTCGCGGTGGTGTCCGTGCTGTCGGGCAACCGCAACTTCGAGGGCC
>DATHAP010000202.1 GCA_035489715.1 Actinomycetes bacterium | reverse complement strand
TCGACCGCTTCAAGGCCGTCAACGACACCCTCGGCCACACGGTCGGCGACGAGGTGCTCACGTCGTTCGCGGATACGCTTCGTGGCTGCGTCCGCGCGGGTGAGGCCTGCCGCATCGGCGGCGACGAGTTCGCCGTCGTGTTCCCCGACAACGCTGCCGCCACGGCCACGGCCACCGCCGTCGTGGAGCGGCTCGCCGGCGCCTGGCCGTCGCCGCACGGCGTGACCTACTGCCACGGGTTCGCCGTCCACGACGACGGCAGCACCCCGGGCGGGACCGTGACCCGCGCGGACATGGCGCTGTACGCCGCCAAGCGGACCCGCCACGCCGTCGCGGGGGGATGAGGCGGGACGGCCAGCCCGACGGAGGCCTCGGCCTCTCGCGGTGGCCGGCTGGCTGACTGGCTGGCGGTGTCCTCACCAGCGCAGGGTGCACCGGCCGCATCCCGGGGTAAAGACACGGTAAAGCCGTGCCGATCCCTTAGTGTGCCCGGATCACCGGGCAGGGTGTGTGCACTGGTTTGGAGGGTCGCGCCGATGGCGCAGGTGAGCATCGCCGCACTCCGCGACGTCCAACGGCTGATCGTCCGGCTCAACGCCGGCACCGACCTGGCGGCCACGCTGCGGGCCGTGGTCGACGGCGTGGTCGAAGGCCTCGGCTTCGAGGTCGCCGTCGTGAGCCTGGTCCACGACGACGGCACCGTCGAGGCGGTCGCGGTGGCCGGGCCGGAGGACGTGGGCGAGACCCTGCTCGGGCGGCGCACCCCGCTGGACAAGTGGGAGCGCGCCTTCGACCGCTCCCTGCCGTGGGGGGCGTTGCGCTACGAGCCGCACGAGATGGCCGACCAGGACGACATCCCGAGCTGGGTCCCCGACATCCCGGTGCTGGACGACCCCGACGCCTGGCACCCGCTGGACGCCCTCTACGCGCCGCTGCACTCGATCTCCGGCGACCTGGTGGGCGTGCTGTCCGTCGACCTGCCGCGCGACGGCCGCCGTCCCGGCGAGCTGCAGCGCGAGATGCTCGAGATGTACGCCACCCAGGCCGGCATCGCGATCGACAACGCCCGGCTCGCCGAGCGGCTGCGCGAGAGCGAGGAGGCGTTCCGGCTCGCGTTCGAGAACGCGCCGTTCGGCATGTCGATCGTCGACTTCACGCCGGGGTCGGCCGGGCGCTTCCTGAGGGTCAACGAGGCGATGTGCCGGATGCTCGGCTACAGCCGGCGCGAGCTGCAGGAGCGCAGCATCGGCGAGATCACCCACGAGGACGACCGGCCGGCCGACGTGGAGGCGATCCGGTCGGCGATGGAGGGCGCGCAGGACCGCTACCAGCTCGAGAAGCGCTACCTGCGGGCCGACGGCCAGCCGGTCTGGGTGTCGCTGCAGACCTCGGTGGTGCGCGACAACACGGGGACGGCGCTCTACGGCATCGCGCAGTTCGAGGACGTCAGCGACCGCCGGGCGGAGCACCAGGAGCTCACCCGGCGGGCCACCAGCGACCCGCTGACCGGCCTGCTCAACCGGGCCTCGCTCGGCGAGCGGGTCGACGCGGCCATCCACGAGGCGCGACGCAACCGGCGCCCGGGCGCCTTGCTCTTCTGCGACCTCGACGCCTTCAAGCCGGTCAACGACACGCACGGCCACGCCGTCGGCGACCAGGTGCTCGCGATCGTCGCCCGCCGTCTCGAGTCGCAGGTCCGCACGAGGGACACCACGGCGCGCTTCGGTGGCGACGAGTTCGTGGTGGTGGCCGACGACCTGAGCGGTGCGATGCTGGCAGACCTGGTGGACCGGCTGCGTGAGGCGGTGGCCGCGCCGATCGACGTGGGCGGGCTGACCTTCGAGCTCTCGGTGACCATCGGCACGGTCGCGGTCACCGGCGCCGACGGGGAGTCGGCCGACGAGCTGGTGGCGGCCGCCGACGTCGACATGTACCTCCGCAAGCCGTCGTCGTCCCGGCCCCAGCAGGCCGAGCACCAGCCGGCGCCCGGCGGGTCCAGCGGCCGCTGAGCCGTCCGGCGACTTGGTCCGGACGTGGCGGGACCCCGGAGCCGGGGGGGATGACTCCGAGGTCCCTGTACGCGGCGGACGGGGGGGATGCCTGCCGCGCACTGCTGGCCCGGCGCCTGGCGCCGGAAGCTCTCCGGTCGCGCCGGTCCTAGAGGACCCGGCCGTACGACACGCTGGTCGACCACGCGCGGTGCAGGCCGACACCGGTGCTCGGGTTGGACGCCTCCCACCAGTAGCCGTTGCCGGCGTAGATCGCCACGTGCCCGATGCTGCCGCCGCCGCCGTTGTAGACGAACACGAGGTCGCCGGGCTGCGGGCTCGAGACCCGGGTGGTGACCGAGTACTGCGCCGAGGACGAGTGCGGCAGGGAGACGCCGACCTTCGAGAAGACGTACGAGGTGAAGCCCGAGCAGTCGAAGCCGGTAGGGCCGGCGCCGCCGTAGGCATAGTAGGCACCCGACGCGACCTGGCGGGCGATGGAGAGCACGTTGGCAGCCGACGCGCTCATCCGCTCGACGCTGCGCGACGCGGTCTGCACGGTCCGGGCCTCGGCGGCCTGCTGGCGGGCCTCACGGCGCTCGGCCGCGCGCTTGGCGGCGAGCCGCTTGCGCTTGGCCTCGGCGCGTGCCTTCGCCTCGGCAATGCGCTCCGCGCGCTCGCGCTGGGCGTCGGTGACCGCGTCCTTGAGCGCCAAGACGTTCTGCGAGTTGGACAGGTCGCCGGCGACGACGGTCTGCTCGGCGACCGGCTTGGTGCTCAGCCGCTTGGCAGCGTCGGTGGGCGCCGCCTGGGCGACGACGGTGCCGGTGATCGACAGGGTGCCGGCCACGCCGGCGGCGACACCCAGGTGCAGGGGACTCGCGTTGGCCCGGGAGAGCTGCGCGAACTGCTGCAGCTTGGTCGGGCGGCGATGCTTGGACAAACGTCGTCCTCTCCCACGCCTACGAGGTGAGCTGTCGGGTTCGGGCGGGAGCTGCCCGGCCGCTTCGGCGTCGCGTGGTGCGACCCCGGGGCGGCTTGACCCCAAGGACCCCTGAGGGCCCACAATCCTGTGGGTCCCCCGCTCCTGCCAGGCGTCTGTCGACCTGCTGCGCGCGAGGGGCAGGATTCGGCGGCCTCGCGTGCGCCTGGCCAGAGGTTCCGGGCAGGCGGAGGAGAGGCTACGGGACGGTCACGAGGCGGCACAAACCCGGCCCCCGCTTCCGCGTGGCGCGCCGGCGTCACCCCTGGTCAGGCCGGTCCGGACTCCAGGGGCAGCCCGGCCGCGTCGGCCGACTCGAAGTCCTCGTCGACGTGCACGACGTCGTGCCCATGGGCCGCCAGCAGCGAGGCCGCCACCGCGGCCCGGAAGCCCGAGCCGCAGTGCACCCACAGCCGCGTGCCGGGCAGGTCGTCCATCCGCTCCGCGAGCAGGTGCAGCGGCACGTGCACCGCCCCCCTGACCCGCGACTCGCGGTGCTCGGACGCCGACCGCACGTCGAGCACCGTCAGTCCCGGGTCCTCGCGCAGCGCGTGCGCCAGGCCGCCGAAGTCGGTCCGCGGGTACGTCGCCAGGTCGCTCCCCCGCGCCCACACCGCGGGGCCGCCCACGGCGCGCGCCGCGGGCCGGTCGATGCCGATGCGGGCCAGGTCGCGTTGCACCGCGGCCACCTGCTCCGCCGTGTCACCGAGCAGCGTGACCGGCGTGCCCCACGGGAGCAGCCAGCCCAGGTAGGTCACCACGTTGCCGTCGCTGTCGAAGGACAGCGTGCCCGGCAGGAACCCCTCGGCGAAGGCGGCCCGGGCCCGCAGGTCGACGACCCACTCGCCTGAGGCCAGCCGCTTGCGCAGCTCGTCGGCGGACGCGAGCGAGGGCGGGGTCAGGTCGATCGGCTCCGGCCCGGCCAGGTTGGCCGGCCCCATGTGCGCGTAGTAGGCGGGATAGGCGTCAAGCCCGGCGACCAGCTCGGCGACGAAGGCGTCCTCGTCCTGCTGGAAGGCGCTGTTGGTGCGCTGCTGCTCGGCGATCGTGGACGCGTCACCGGAGGTCGCAGATGCGCTGCAGAAGCTCCCGAACCCGTGCGTCGGCAGGACCGCCGCCCCGGCCGGCAGCCGGTCGACCAGCCGGCGGACCGAGTGCCACTGGTCGCGGGTGAGCTGCTCGGTCAGGTCGTCCTCGACCAGGTCGGTGCGCCCGACGCTCCCGAAGAGGAGGGAGCCGCCGGTGAAGGCTGCGGTCTCGTCGCCGACCCGTACCGCGTAGGACAGGTGGTGCTGCGTGTGGCCCGGTGTGGCCACCGCCTCCCAGTGCATCGACCCGGTGTCGAAACGGTCGCCGTCCGCCATCGGCTCCCGGTCGTACCCCACCTCGACACCGGCGGGAACGACGTACGTCGCGCCGTGCCGCCGTGCCAGGTCGAGGCCACCGCTCAGGTAGTCGTTGTGGACGTGCGTCTCCAGCACGTGCGTCAGCCGGCGGCCGGCGAGCAGCGCCTCGACCCGGTCGACGTCGCGCTGCGGGTCCACGACAACCACGACGTCGCCAGCGCCGACCACGTAGGAACGGTCGCCGAGGTCCGGCGTCTCAACGATGCGCACGTCCATCGACGACGGCACTCCGGTCAGCGCTCGACCGGGTAGCCGGCGCGCATCCAGTCGGCCGTGCCGCCCTCGATGTTGACGGCGTCGATGCCGAGCTTCGACAGGTAGTCCGCCGCCCTCGCGCTCCGGCTGCCGACGGCGCAGACCAGGTACACCGGCCGGTCGGTCGGCAGCGAGGGGACGAGTGCCGGCACGGTGTGCAGCGGAGCCGGCTCGGCACCGGGCACGTGGCCCTGGTCGTACTCGTAGGGCTCCCGCACGTCGACCAGGTCGCCCGCCCCGACCTCGCCGGCGTCCATCGCGGCCTTGAGCTCCTGGACGGTGATGCTGCGCATCAGCCGGCGGCGACGTAGACGTGCGACGCGACGACGCCGGAGATCTCCGTGGTCTCGCCGCCGGACCCGACGAGCAGCCCGTCACCTCCCGGGCCCACGGTGATCGATGCCCCGGGCTGCACACCGGCCCGTCGCAGCCGGGACATCAGCGCGTGGTCGGCCTGCACCGGCTCGGCCAGCCGGCGCACGATCGCCGAGGTGACGCCGGTCAGCGCGACCTGGTCCAGCGGCGCCAGGACCTCGTCGTCGGCGACCCGGTCAGGGTCGCCGAGCTCGGTCAGGCCGGGGATCGGGTTGCCGTAGGGCGAGACCGTCGGGTGGCCGAGCACCTCGAGCAGCCGCCGCTCCACGGTCTCGGACATGACGTGCTCCCACCGGCAGGCCTCGTCGTGGACCAGCTCCCACTCCAGCCCGATCACCTGCACCAGCAGGCACTCCGCCAGCCGGTGCTTCCGCATGACCCGGGTGGCCAGCGTGCGCCCGAGCGGGCTGAGCTCGAGGTGCCGGTCGCCCTCGACGGTCAGCAGGCCGTCGCGCTCCATCCGGGCGACCGTCTGCGACACCGTCGGGCCGGACTGCCCCAGCCGCTCCGCGATGCGCGCCCGCAGCGGGACGACACCCTCCTCCTCCAGCTCGAAGACCGTCCGGAGGTACATCTCGGTGGTGTCGATGAGGTCGCTCACGCCGACCATTCTCCCGTACGACGCCAGGCCGGCGGGTTGTGCGCCCCGGACGGGGTGATACTCCGGCCATGACGGAGCTCAGCGCTGCCGACTTCGTGCCCGCCGACGCCGACCTGGACGAGCTGCGGGCAGCCGCGGGGGGCTGCCGCGGGTGCGAGCTGTGGGAGCCGGCCACCCAGACCGTGTTCTCGGCCGGCCCGCCGAGCGCACGGCTGGCACTGGTGGGCGAGCAGCCCGGCGACCAGGAGGACCGGCAGGGCGCGCCGTTCGTCGGACCGGCCGGGCGCCTGCTGGTGAAGGCCGTGGAGGAGGCCGGGGTGGCGCCGGGCGACGTCTACCGGACGAACGCGGTCAAGCACTTCCGCTTCACCCAGGCCGGCCCCGGCAAGCGGCGGATCCACCAGACACCGGAGATGCGCCACATCACCGCGTGCCGGCCATGGCTGGCCGCCGAGCTGCGGGTGATCGACCCGGAGGTGACGGTCGCCCTCGGGGCCACCGCCGCCAAGTCGCTGCTCGGCCCGTCGGTCCGGGTCACGAAGGACCGCGGGTCGGTGATCGAGCGGGAAACCTCCGTGGGGGTGCGGCGGTTCGTGGTGACCACCCATCCCAGTGCCGTGCTGCGCACGCCCGGCGACCAGCGGGACCAGGCCTTCGCCGCCCTCGTCGCCGACCTCAGGGTGGCCGCCGAGCTGATCACGGCACCGTGATCAACTCAGCCCGACAGCGGCGTGCAGGCCACTGCCGGTAGCAGTTGACCGCTGTCGGCGGGCGGCCGCCACGGCTTAGGCTCGTCGGGCATGGAGACCGGCTCGATCGTGGTACCCGGGCGCTTCTGCGGCCCCCCGGACACCGGCAACGGGGGCTACACCGCGGGCCTGCTGGCCGGGGTCTCGGGCCTGGTGGGCCGGGACGGCACCGGCGGCCTCACCGGGGGCGGTGCCGCGGTGCGGGTCACGCTGCGCCAGCCACCGCCGCTGGAGAGCGCCATGGTCGTCACCGTCGAGGACGGCACGACGACGGCGAGCTTCGGCGGTGCCGCCGTCGCGAGCGCCGAGGCGGGCCGGCTCGAGGCCGCGCTGGTCGAGCCGGTGCCATGGCAGACCGCCCACGCGGCCCAGGCGGCCTACCGGGGGCTGCTCGGGCACCCGTTCCCCGGCTGCTTCGTCTGCGGGCCGGACCGGCCGCCGGGCGGCCCGGACGGCGGCCTCGGGCTGCAGCCCGGCCCGGTGGGCGACCCCGGCCCCGACGGCGACGGCTGGGTGGCGACCACCTGGGTGCCCGACGCCTCGCTGGCCGGCCCGGACCGGCGGGTCCCGCCCGAGCTGGTCTGGGCGGCCCTGGACTGCCCCGGGGGCTGGACCAGCGACCTCGGCGACCGGCCGATGGTGCTCGGCCGGATCACCGCGGCGGTCGACGCGCTGCCGGAGCCCGGAGACCGTTGCGTCGTCGTGGGCCAGCGGCTCGGCGTCGACGGGCGCAAGGCGTTCACAGCGAGCACCGCCTACGACAGCGACGGCCGGGTGCTGGGCCACGCCGAGTCGACCTGGATCGCCATCTGACCCGCACTTCGAGACACCGCGGAATTTCGTTGTGAACCGGCAGATCGGGACGTACCGTCGTCGGTACACGGAAGGGAGGTGGTCCGAACTCTTGAGTACTTATCGGACGCGTGAGGTGGCTGTCAGCTAGCGCCACGAGCAGCACCCGACGCCGATCGGATCACCGGCTCTCGTGAACCGGCGAATCCCAGGCAGTCACCCGACCCCCGGGCCTGCGCAGGACACGTCCCCTGCGCGCGAAGGCCCGGGGGTCGCTGCTGTCCGGGGGGCCTTCCTGCTCAGGGGGCCAGGCGCTCGCGGGTCCAGGGCACGCTGGTGGTCGGCGACCCCTCCGGGCGTACGTAGCGCAGCCGGTCGTGCAGCCGCCCGGAGCGGCCCACCCAGAACTCCCACTCGACCGGCACCACCAGGTAGCCGCCCCAGTGCGGCGGCACCGGCACCGGCTCCTCCTCGGGGAACCGCGCCGCCACCTCGGCCAGCCGGGCGTCCAGCTCGGCTCTCGACCCGACGACCGAGGACTGGGGGCTGGCCCAGGCGCCGAGCTGGGACTCGCGCGGCCGGGTCGCGAAGTACGCGGCCACGACCTCGTCGGGCAGCCGGGCGACCGTCCCGGTGACCCGCACCTGGCGGTGCACCTCGTGCCAGGGGAACACCAGCGCAGCCCGGGGGGTCGCAGCCAGCTGGTCGGCCTTGGCCGACCCCGTGTTGGTGAAGAACCGCAGTCCCTCGGCGTCGTACCCCTTGAGCAGGACGGTCCGCGCCGCCGGCCACCCGTCCGGCGTCACGGTCGCCACGACCACCGCGTTGGGCTCGGCGAGGCGCCCGGCGCCGCCGGCGCCACCGCTCGCCACCTCGGCGAACCACCGGGCGAAGAGCTCGAGCGGGTCGCCGGGCGCCGCCTCCTCGAGCAGGCCGGCGTTGCCGTCCGCGGGGTCGTAGCCCACCCGCATGGCCGCGGGATCGGGCACCGGCCGGTCGCTCGTCTCGTCCATGGCGCAGCACTCTGGCACGGCCGGGTGGACAGACCAGCCGCGCCGTGGGCCAGAATCCCGGGTATGTCCACGCCTGCCGCCACGTCCGCCACCGACGTGCCACCCGCCGAAGACTTCAAGCCCGGGCTGGAGGGTGTCGTCGCCTTCGAGACCGACATCGCCGAGCCGGACAAGGAGGGCGGGTCGCTGCGGTACCGCGGCGTCGACATCGAGGACCTCGTCGGCCAGGTGTCGTTCGGCAACGTCTGGGGGCTGCTGGTCGACAACGAGTTCAACCCCGGGCTGCCGCCGGCCGAGCCGTTCCCGCTGCCGGTGCACTCCGGCGACGTGCGGGTCGACGTGCAGAGCGCGCTGGCGATGCTTGCGCCGGCGTGGGGCTTCCGGCAGCTGCTCGACATCGAGCCCGACGAGGCCCGCGACAACCTGGCGCGCGCGTCGGTCATGGCGCTGTCCTTCGTCGCGCAGTCGGCCCGGGGCATCGGGCTGCCGATGGTGCCGCAGCACGAGATCGACAAGGCCACGACGATCGTCGAGCGCTTCATGATCCGGTGGCGCGGCGAGCCGGACCCAAGGCACGTGCAGGCGGTCGACGCCTACTGGTGCTCAGCGGCCGAGCACGGCATGAACGCCTCGACCTTCACCGCGCGGGTCATCGCCTCCACGGGCGCCGACGTCGCGGCCTGCCTCTCCGGTGCGGTCGGCGCCATGTCCGGCCCGCTGCACGGGGGGGCGCCGTCCCGGGTCCTGCACATGCTCGACGCGGTGGAGCAGGGCGGCGACGCGGAGTCCTACGTCAAGGGTGTCCTCGACCGGGGCGAGCGGCTGATGGGCTTCGGCCACCGGGTCTACCGCGCCGAGGACCCGCGAGCCCGGGTGCTGCGACGCACGGCCAAGGAGCTCGGCGCCCCGCGCTACGAGGTCGCGGCCGCGCTCGAGCAGGCGGCGCTGACCGAGCTGCGCGCCCGCCGACCGGACCGGGTGCTGGAGACCAACGTCGAGTTCTGGGCGGCGGTCGTCCTCGACTTCGCCGAGGTCCCGCCGCACATGTTCACGCCGATGTTCACCTGCGCGCGCACGGCCGGCTGGTCGGCGCACGTCCTCGAGCAGAAGCGCACCGGGCGGCTGATCCGGCCCTCCGCGCGCTACGTGGGCGAGGGGCCGCGCAAGCCGTCGGACGTGCTGGGCTTCAGCGGCTGATCCACGTTGGCTGCGCCCCGTTCAGCACGTGGTCAGGCACGGCGTCCGCCGGCGGGGCTGACCTAGGGTTGGCCGGGTGAGCGAACAGGCGACCGACATCGTCATCCCCGCGGGCCTCAAGCCGGTCGACGGCCGGTTCGGGTCCGGTCCGTCGAAGGTCCGGCCCGAGGCGGTGGCCGCCCTGGCGAGCACCGGCGCGACGTACCTCGGCACCTCGCACCGGCAGAGGACGGTCAAGGACGTGGTCGGCCGGGTGCGGGCCGGGCTGGCCGATCTCTTCGCGCTCCCCGACGGCTACGAGGTCGTGCTCGGCAACGGCGGCACGACGGCGTTCTGGGACATCGCGGTGCTCAACCTGGTGCGCGAGCGCTCCGAGCACCTGGTGTTCGGCGAGTTCTCGTCGAAGTTCGCCGCCGCCACCGAGGCCGCACCGTTCCTGGCCGACCCCGTCGTGGTGTCCAGCGAGCCGGGCACGCACCCGCAGCCGCGCGCCGAGGCCGGTGTCGACGCCTACGCCTTCACGCACAACGAGACCTCGACTGGTGTCGCGATGGAGCTGCGGCGCGTCGCGGGTGCCGACGACGGCGCGCTCGTGCTGGTCGACGCCACCTCCGGCGCGGGCGGGCTCCCGGTCGACGTCGCGGAGACCGACGTCTACTACTTCGCACCGCAGAAGTCCTTCGCGTCCGACGGCGGGCTGTGGCTCGCCCTCATGTCGCCGGCCGCGCTGCAGCGGGTAGCCGAGGTGCAGGCGACCGGCCGGTGGGTGCCTGCCTTCAGCGACCTGCAGATCGCGATCGACAACTCGCGGCTCGACCAGACCTACAACACCCCGGCACTCGCGACGGTCTTCCTGCTCGCGGAGCAGGTCGACTGGTTCAACTCGCAGGGCGGGCTGCCGTGGACCACCGAGCGGACCGCCGAGTCCTCGCGCCGGCTCTACACCTGGGCCGACAAGAGCGACTACGCGACGCCCTTCGTCACCGACCCCTCGATGCGCTCGGCGGTCGTCGGGACCATCGACCTCGACGACGCGGTCGACGCGTCGGCGGTGGCGAAGGTGCTGCGCGCCAACGGGATCGTCGACACCGAGCCCTACCGCAAGCTCGGGCGCAACCAGCTGCGCATCGCGATGTTCCCGGTGGTCGAGCCCGACGACGTCGAGGCGCTCACCGCGTGCGTCGACCACGTCGTGTCCCGGCTGACCTGACCGGTCGGGCTGGCGCCGTGCGGCTCGAGCGAGACCGGCTCACCTGGCTGACTTACCTCCAGCTCGGCTGCTACGGCTACTTCCTCTACGGCTTCGGACCGTCGCTGAGCCTGCTGCGCGACGAGCAGGGCACCAGCCGGGCGGTCGCCGGTCTGCACGGCACGGCGCTCGCCGTGGGGTCGTTGTGCGCCGCCCTGTTGGCGGCGCGGCTCGTGGGGCGGTACGGCCGCACGCCGGTCGTCCTGGGCGGTCTCGCCGTGATGTGCGCCGGGATCGTGCTCTTCACCGCCACCACCGCGCTCCCGGCCACTCTCAGCGGAGCACTCGTGGCTGCCTTCGGCGGGTCGTTCGTGGTCATGGTCGTGCCGCCCGTGCTGATGGACCGGCACGGCGACGGCGGCCCGTCCGCGGTGGCCGAGGCCAACGCGCTCGCGGCCGGCGTGGGCACCGTGGCACCACTCGTGGTCGGGGCCGCGGTCGTGGTGGGCCTCGGCTGGCGGGCGGCGGTCCTGCTGCTCCTGCCGGTGGTCGCGGCGCTCGCCGTGGCCGGGCGCGGGGTCCGCGCGCCGCTGCCGTCCCGGACCGGCGCCGAGAGAGGCGGACGGCTGCCGCGCCGCTACTGGATCAGCTGGATGGTCGTCACCGCCGGGATCGCGGTCGAGTTCTGCCTCGTGCTGTGGACGGCCGACGTGATGCGTGAACGGGTCGGCCTCGACCCCGGCCCCGCGGCCGCGTCCGTGACGGCAGTGGTGGGCGGGATGGCTGTCGGCCGGCTGGCCGGGGGCCGGCTGGCGCTGCGCTACCCGCTGGACCGTCTGCTGTACGGCGCGATCGTGCTCACCGGGGTCGGCTTCGCCGTCCTCTGGCTGACCGCGATGGCGGGGGTCGCCCTGCCCGCCCTGGTGGCCTGTGGCGTCGGGATCGCCCTGTTCTACCCGCTCGGCGTGGCCCGGGCGATCGACGCGTCGGAGGGCCGGCCGGACCACGCGAGCGCCCGGGTCGGCATCGGGGCTTCGTTGGCAGCGGGGCTGGGGCCGTTCCTGCTCGGGGCGCTAGCCGACCTGGCCGGTCTTCACCTCGCCCTGCTCGTGGTGCCCGCGCTGCTGGTGGTCGCCGCCGTCGGCCTGCGCCTCGGCCGGGTCCCCACCACGGCCTCCGCCGGCCCCTCCGTCGCCCGTGCTTCCTGACCACGCCCGCCGCACGCCGTCCATGATCGTGAGACCGGGCATCGCGTCCTGAGGCGGTGATGCTTACGACCATGCTCGGGGAGTGTCTGCACTGAGGTGCCAGCTGGCGTGGTGGGCGAAGCGCGGCGGCAGCCGGGGCCCGGGCAAGCACGTGCTCGCGGTCCACGTGGCCCGCGGCACTCCCCTCGCCCACCGAGTGGTGGAACTTGGAGACGGTTCGCCCGGCGCAGGAGGCCCCAGGTTCCACCACTCGAGGGGGCGTCAGCGGCGACGGCGGCGCAGGACCGCGACGATGCCGACGAGGGCGACCACCGCGACCACCGCCCGGGCCACCCGGCTGGCGCGCCACCAGGCCTCGTCCTCCGCCTGACGACCCGACCCTCGCTCCTCCGACGCTGAGTCCCCCGACCGTCGCTCCTCCGACGCGGAGTCTCCCGACGATCTCGCAGCCGACGTCGACGGGTCCGCCGCGTCGCCGGGCACCGGCACCCGGTAGACGGCCGAGTCCTCCCCCTCGCTGCCGACGAGCAGCGAGCCAGGCGAGTCCAGCGAGTCGTCAGCGACCGTCTCGCCCTGCGGCTGGCGCGGCAGCGGGGCCGACGCCACCTGGTGACCGGGCCGGTCGTACACGTAGGCCGTCGTGTAGCTGCGCAGCACGAACCGGCCGTCGGGCAGGAAGGCGCCGTCGGTGACCAGTGACGGCACGTCGGCGACCCGCTCCAGCCGGTTGGTCCCCTCGTCCTCGGCGACCAGCCGGGCCGGCGCGCGGTAGAGCCCGGCACCGCCGAGCGCCTTCGTCGCGACGAGCAGCCGGCCGGTCGACGGGTTCACGAGCAGGGCCTCGGCGTCGTGCGGCCCGTCGGGGTAGGTGAAGCGGAACCAGCGGGCGGGCACCGTGCGGTCCCCGAGCCGTCGCGGCTCGGTGAAGCGGAACACCGACACGTCGGGGCGTTCCTCGAGGTTGTCCCCCAGGTCGCCGAGCCAGAGGCTGCGCCCGTCGGGGCCTGGTGCCAGCGCCTCGGGGTCGTACGGGTCGATCCCGTCCAGCATGACCGTCGCGACGGTGTCGCCCGACCCGTCGACGGCCATCACCTGGGCTACCTCGCCGCCGTCCGGGTTGGTCCACAGCACGCCGTCGTGGCGGCCCGACACCGCGAGCCCGCTCGACTCCACCAGCGCCGGGTCGTGCAGCCGCAGCACGAGCTCGGCGCCGCCTCCCGAACCGGTGGAGAGCAGTCCGGACAGCGCGGCTGCGACGAGGGTGCTAGCCGTCGGCATCGAGCAGCGTCTGCAGGTGCGGCGTGACGCCCCACTCGGCGACCATCGCGTCGTACTCCTGACGCGCTGTCGTGGCGTCGCCCCCGCCCCGGACCGCCCGCAGCAGCGTGTTGCGCGGCGTGTACTCGGCCGAGACGAACTGCATGACGTCGACCCGATAGCCCTGCATCCGCAGCAGGGCGGCGCGGAACGCGTCGGTCAGCACGTCGCCGAGCCGCTCCCGCAGGATGCCGTGGCGGGTGACGAGGGAGTACGGCGCCGGCGACCCGGCCGCGGCCATCTGGCGCTGCAGGTCGTGGTGGCAGCACGGCGAGGCGAGGACGACGGGTGCGCGCCAGCGCACCGCCTGCGCGAGAGCCTCGTCGGTCGCCGTGTCGCAGGCGTGGAGAGCGAGCACCACGTCGACCGGTGGCTGCACCGGCGCGTCGATGATGGCGCCCTCGACGAAGTGCGCCGCCGTCGACCAGCCGAGGTCGGCCGCCAGCTTGGTGTTGCGCTCGCGCGACTCCGCCCGCAGGTCCACGCCGGTGAGCTCGACGTCGCGGCTGCCAGCCAGGAAGCGGTACGCCGCGAAGCTGAGGTAGGCGTTGCCGCAGCCCAGGTCGACCACCTGCAACGGCCGGTCGGCCGGGAGCTCCACGTCCTCGACGGCGCCGTCCAGCGCGCGCAGGAAGGCATCGACCTGCCGGCGCTTGGCCGCCCCCGCTCCGAGCACCGAGAACAGCGGGTCGCCCGGGTCGATCAGGTGCTTGCGGGCGCGGTCGTGCGCCGTCTGCTGCTCGGCTGCCGCCGCTGCGCGATGGACCTGCGCGGCGCCCTTCTTGGTGACCCGCAGCTGCACGGTCTGGTCGGTGGTCTGGACGTGCCAGTTGCCGTAGGGGTCGGCGAGCAGGGCGTCGACCGCCCGCTCCGCGGGCTCGCCGTAGGGGTGGTTGGTGGTCGTGGCCGCGCGCTCGTCGTAGGTGACCACCTGCAGGTGGCGGCCCGACTTGAGGTCGGTCGGACGCACCTCGACCCGGCGCCACGGCGGGACCGCTCCGCGCCGGCGGCCGGCCGCGACCGCGCGGACGAGTGCGGTCCCGTCCAGCAGCAGGGGGCGCAGCCCGGCCAGGGCGGCGTCGAGGTCCTGGGGCACCCGATCAGCCTCGCACGGCTGCGCTGCGCACGCCGCGGCGAGGCGACCGGGCGTTGCCGGCCAGAGCGAAGATGCCCACGGTGAGCAGGACGACCACCCAGAGGGCGGCGTCGAGGCCGGTGGCGTGGGCGAGGCTGCCGAGCAGGGGTGGCCCGACGAGGAAGCCGGCGTAGGCGATCGTCGCGACGGTGGCGATGGCCGACGCGCCGCGTCCCGGCGTCTCCCCGGCGGCGCTCATCGCCAGCGGGAAGCCGACCGAGATGCCCAGTCCCCACAGCGCCGCGCCGACGTAGGCGACCGGCAGCGAGTCGATGGCGAGCAGGCCGGTCACGCCGACCGCGGCGAGGACGGCGCCGGTGCGCAGGCTGCGCACCCGGCCGAGCCAGCCGACCACCTGGTTGCCCACTGCGCGCCCCAGCGTCATCGCCCCGGCGAAGACCGCGAACCCGAGTGCGGCGAGCGCCTCGGACGCGCCCCGGTCGTCGGTGAGCATCAGCGCGAACCAGTCGTTCGCGGCGCCCTCCGCCCAGGCGGCGCAGAACGTCATCAGGCCGAGGCCGAGCAGCCGCGGGTCGCGGACCAGGGCACCGTGCGCAGGGACGTGCCGTTCGGCAGCGTCCTCGCTCACCGGCTCGTCGGCGGGCCGGTCGGGCATCGCGCGGACGGCGACCACGGCGGCGACGCCGACCGTCGCCGCACAGGCGGCGAACTGCACCGCCGGGTCGACACCGGCCTTCGCGGCGACGGCGCCGATGCCGGCGCCGACGACGGTCCCGATGCTCCAGGCGGCGTGGAAGCCAGGCATCAACGTGCGCCCGGCGCGCACCTCGACGGCGTGCGCCGACACGTTCATCGCCACGTCCCACACGCCCACTCCCGCGCCGAGGACGAGCAGCACCGCCGCGATGACGACCAGGTCGGGCGCCAGTCCGAGGGCGGTGTAGCCGAGTGCACAGGTGACGATGCAGGTGACCAGCACGCGTCGTGCCCCGACGCGGGTCACCAGGCGGCCGGACAGCGGCATCGCGGCCAGGGACCCGACGGCGACGAACAGCAGGGCGAAGCCGAGACCCCGCTCGGTGGCCCCGATGTCGTCGCGCACCGCCGGGATGCGCGACACCCAGGTCGCGAAGAGTCCCCCGTTGGCCGCGAAGACGAAACGGGTCGCCCAGGTGGCCCGCCCGACGTCGAACTCCTCGAGCGTCGTGCCCTGAGGTGAGTCGGCGGCCATCGATCCAGGCTAGGTGCGACCGTCCGACTCAGACGAGGGCGCCGACCACCACGACCAGCACCAGGAGCGCCAGCGCGCCGAGCACCACTCGGCGGCGCGTGCGCGGGTCCACGAGCGCGACCCTACGTCGGCGGCGGCATCGGCTCGGGCAGCGTCCAGGTCGCCACGTCGTCGTAGCTCGGCGACGGGCCGAGCCGGGAGCGCACCAGGTGCACGGTCCCGGCGGTCCAGACCGGCCCGGCGTACGTCGTCAGCGACTCGACCGCCGGCGCCGCGTCCACCCCGCCACGCAGCCGAGCCACCGTGAGGTGCGGGCGGTAGGGGCGCCGCTCGAACGTCACCGCCCGCGCCGTCGCCCGCAGGACGTCGACCTGGCCGGTGACGCCGAGCCACAGCGCACGCCGCGAGAACTGCCCGGCGCCCGCGAACGACAGCACGCAGGGCGCGTGGCCGCGCAGCCGGCGCTCGACCATGCTGACGGTCCCGTCGACCTTGTCGTCTGGGATGTCGCCGTAGAAGGCCAGCGTCAGGTGCCAGCGCTCGGCCGGCACCCAGCGCAGGTCGGGGTGGGCCGCTCGCACCGGCGCCAGCGCAGCGTCGGCGTGCGCCAGCACCTGGGCCGGCGGCCGCAGCGCGACGAACAGCCTCACGTGCCGAACCGAAGCGGGTCGAACAGCGACAGGTCGTAGGGCGTCGAGCCGTCGACCACCAGGTCGGCCAGCAGCTCCCCCACGACCGGCGTGAACTTGAAGCCGTGCCCCGAGAAGCCGCACGCGAGGAGCACCCGGTCCGACGCCGGGTGGCAACCGATGACGAAGTGCTCGTCCGGCGTGAGGGTGTACCAGCACTCGGCCTCGCGCCGGTGGTCGCGACCGAGCGACGGCATCAGCCGGGCCAGCGTGCCGGCGACGTCGTCGGCCGACCAGGTGTCGGCCGGCCGGTCGGCACTGAAGTGCACGGCGGCCTTCACCAGCCCGTCGGTCAACGTGGGCGTGCCGTAGAGGGACGTGCCGCCGGCCAGGTCCCAGATCCAGACCGGGAACCGTCCGGGGGCGAAGGCGGCCGGGTCCGGCGCGGCGTACCAGTGCTGCACCCGGCGCTCGGTGACCAGCGGCAGAGCCAGGTCGCCGAGCAGCGGTGGCGTCCACCGGCCGGGGGCCAGCACGAGCGCACCGGCCGCGACCTCGCATCGGCTGGTCCGCACCCGCACACCGTCGCCGTCGGCCGACCACGACCGGACCGCCTCGTCGTGACGCAGCTCGGCGCCCGCCTCGGACGCGCGCCGCAGGTGTGCGGCCACCGCCGCCTCGGGCCCGACCAGGCCGCCGGCCGGCTCGTACAGCGCCTGGGTGCCCTCGGGCGGCCGCATGGCCGGGAACCGTGCGGTCACCTCCTCGGGGTCGAGCACCTCGTGGTCGAGGCCCCACTCCTGCGCCGTCTCGACGCTGCCGGCGAGCACCCGGGTGCCGGGCGCGCCCAGGAACAGCGCGCCGGTGGTGCGCATGACCGGGTCGCCTGACGGCGTACGCACGTCGGCCCACAGCTCGAACGTCCGCAGCAGCAGCGGCACGTAGGACGCGCCCTCGAAGTAGACCTGCCGCACGATGCGCGACTCGCCGTGGCTGGCGCCCTCGGCGTGCGCGCCGGGGCGCGGGTCGAGGCCGAGGACGCGCAGGCCGCGCCGGG
Organism: Actinomycetes bacterium; assembly: GCA_035489715.1. Classification (NCBI taxonomy): domain Bacteria; kingdom Bacillati; phylum Actinomycetota; class Actinomycetes; species Actinomycetes bacterium. The sequence continues at coordinate 5,309 of DATHAP010000202.1, read as the reverse complement.
CCAGGTGGGCCGCGGCGGACGAGCCGAAGCCGCCGAGGCCGGCGACGACGACGTCGTACGTCGCTGGGCTGTCCGGCACGGGTCCGCCGGCTACTGGGTGACGACGCGCAGGCGCTCGCGGAACGCCAAGAGCAGGTCGTCGTCGCCCTCGCGCTGCACCGCGCTGTCCGGCCGGCGCCCCCACAGCCAGAGCAGCAGCTCGGACGGCTCGCCGCTGACGACCGCGTCCGCCGGACCGGGCTCGCGCGAGAGGCGTGCCTCGTCGGCGGTCAGGGTCTGTCGCCAGATGTGGCCGCCGGTCCGGACTGCCACCGTGCCCCGGCCTGGTGCCTGCGCGCCGACGTCGTCGTTCTGGTAGCGCAAGAACCAGTCGAGCACCTCGTCGATGCCGTCGACGGCGAGGTCGTCGGCCACGGCGGTCATGGCGTCGAACCCGCTCTCGACGTCGGTGCGGTGCACCGCCGTCTCCTGGGCCATCCGGCGGAACCAGAAGCCGACGGTCTGGTCGTCCTCGTACCAGGTGTACGCCGGGGCCTGCGGGCCGCGGGAGGCGAGCTCGTCGGTGAGCTCGGCCAGCCGCTCGCGGAACCACTCGGTCGGGTCCTGGCCCTCGGTCGGCCCGTGGTCCCAGTCCTCCTGGCGCTGCGGGCCCTCCGGCAGCCGCATGCAGGCGACCTTGTGCGAGTAGACGGAGCCGGTGTGCACCAGCGCCTCCTCGACGGTCCAGCCGGGGCAGGCGGGCACCGAGTTGCCGAGACCCCGCGGTGCCAGCTCGGCCATCCGCTCGGCGTCACGGCGGAGATGGGTCAGGTAGTCGTCCGGCGTCATGCGGGTCACCTGGCACACCCTGGCACGCTCACCGGACACTCTCCACCATCGTGTCGGAGCCCATGCGCGGGCGGGACATCTCGCGCAGCTCGTCGCGCAGCTCGATGCCGCTGCGCCGGGCGAGCAGGAGCGCGCACACCACGGCGGCGGTCGCCGAGACGAGCCCGCCGGCCAGCAGGCTCCACCGGGCACCGAACGCCTCGGCGAGCGCGCCGACCAGAGGGGCGCCGATCGGGGTGCCGCCCATGAACACGGCCATGTAGAGCGCCATGACCCGGCCGCGCATCACCGGGTCGACGGCGAGCTGCATGGTGGAGTTGGCCGCGGTGATGAACGTCAGGGAGGTCACGCCGACGGGGATGAGCGCGACGGCGAACGTGGCGTACGTCGGCATGAGCCCGGCCATCACCTCGACGACGCCGAACGCGAAGGCGGCGCCCAGCAGCAGCCGCAGCCGCGGCCTGCCACGGCTCGCCGCGAGCAGCGCACCGGTCAGGGACCCGACGGCCATGATCGAGCCGAGCAGCCCGAACTCTCCCGCACCCTTGCCGAACACCTCGGTCGCCATCAGGGCCGTGGTGATCTGGAAGTTCATGCCGAAGGTGCCGACGAAGAACACCAGCGCCAGGACCATGACCAGGTCGGGCCGCCCGCGGACGTACCGGATGCCCTCGAGGACCTGCCCCGAGCCGCGGCCGGCGCGTGGTGCCGGGTCGAGCTCGTCGGTGTGCAGGCACATCAGCGCGACGATGACGGCGAGGAACGAGACGCCGTTGATGATGAACACCGGGCCGGTGCCGAAGACCTCGATCAGCAGGCCGGCCAGTGCCGGGCCGATCACGCGGCCCAGGTTGAAGGACGCGCTGTTGAGGCCGACCGCGTTGGGCAGGTCGTCCGGCCCGACCATCTCGACCACGAAGGACTGCCGGGTCGGGTTGTCGAGCGCCGTGCCCAGCCCCAGCAGCGCGGCGAGGACGAAGACGTGCCACACCTCGACGACGCCGGTCAGGTCGAGCACGCCCAGGACGATCGCGACCAGGCCCATGAAGGCCTGGGTGAGGATCAGCAGCTTCCGCTTCGAGTAGCGGTCGGCGAGCATCCCGCCCCACGGGCCGAGCAGCAGCATCGGCAGGAACTGCAGGCCGGTCGTGATGCCGAGTGCGACGCCGTCGTTGTCGGCGAGCTGGATGACCAGCCAGTCCTGGGCGATGCGCTGCATCCAGGTGCCGACGTTGGAGACGACGCCCCCGGCGTAGTAGATGCGGTAGTTGCGGTTGCGCAGCGAGCGGAACGTCGGGCTCACAGGCGGGTCAACCGCTCGATCACGGGGGCGGCGGCGCGCAGCACGTCACGCTCCTCCTGGGTCAGCTCGGCCAGCCGCTGGGCCAGCCAGGCCTCCCGCTTGCGCCGGTCCTCCTTGAGCAGGGTCCTGGCGTGAGCGGTCAGCGAGACCAGGTGCTGCCGGCCGTCGGACGCGTGGGGGGTGCGCAGGATCAGGCCGCGCTCCTCGAGGCCGGCCAGGACACGAGTCATCGACGGCGGCTGCACCCTCTCGTGGGCGGCGAGCTCGCGCGGGGTCAGCGCGCCGTGCCGGTCGAGTGTGCCGAGGGCCGCCAGCTGGTTGAGGCTCAGGTCGGTCTGCAGGCGCTCGGCTCGCAGCCGGCGGGACAACCGCATGACCGAGACCCGCAGCGTGCTGGCCAGCTCGGCGGTCTTGGTCATCGTCGGCACGGAGCCAGCATATCATTAGTTCTGCTAACGAATGACTCCACCGGCAGGCAGAGCGACCGGCCTCACGGCACCCAGGACGGGGTGAACGGCTGGTCCGGCAGGCGACCTCGGGCGCCCTGCTCCCGGGACGAGCGGCGTACCTTGCCGCCATGACGGACCAGCTGACCTCCCTGCTGCGCACGGCTGCCGGGCACGCGGCGGCCTACCGCTCCTCCCTCGCCGAGCGGCCGGTGCGCGGCCCGCAGGGGGTCGACGAGGTGACCGCTGCCCTCGGCGGCGAGCTGCCCACGGCACCGACACCACCGGCGGAGGTCGTCGAGCAGCTGGTGGCTGCCGTCGACGGCGGTCTCACGTCGACGGCGGGACCCCGGTTCTTCGGCTTCGTCATCGGCGGCTCGTTGCCGGCGGCCACCGCCGCCGACGTCCTGACGGCCGGGTGGGACCAGTGCGCCTTCAACGGCGTCCTCTCACCCGCCGCCGCGGCGGCCGAGGCGGTGGCGGGCGGCTGGCTGAAGGACCTGCTGGGCATCCCGGTCACCGCGTCGGTGGGGTTCGTCACGGGGGCGCAGGCGGCGAACACCGCCGGCCTCGCGGCGGCCCGCCACCAGGTCCTCGCCGACGCCGGGTGGGACGTCGAGCAGCGTGGGCTGCCGGGTGCGCCGCCGGTGCGCGTCCTGGCCTCGGTCGAGCGGCACGCGACCGTCGACCGCTCGCTGCGGCTGCTCGGCCTGGGCAACGACGCGGTGGTCCCGGTGCGGGCCGACCCGAACGGCGCGATCGAGCTGGAGCACCTCGCCGAGGTGCTCGCGGAGGTGGCCGTGGCCGGCGGAGCGCCGCCGATCGTGAGCCTGCAGACCGGAAACGTGAACACCGGGGCGTGCGACGACCTGCGAGCCGCCACCGCCCTCACCCGCCAGCACGGCGGGTGGGTGCACGTGGACGGCGCGTTCGGGCTGTGGGCCGCCGCGAGCCCGGCGCTGCGCCACCTCGTCGACGGCGTCGAGCTCGCGGACTCATGGGGCTGCGACGGGCACAAGTGGCTCAACGTCCCCTACGACTCGGCCTTCGCGTTCTGCGCGCACCCCGACGTGCACGCCACCGCGATGTCCTACACCGCCGCGTACCTGACCGGGTCGGGCAGCGTCTCGGGCATGGCCGACCTGACCGCCGAGTCGTCCCGGCGGGCCAGAGGCTTCGCGACCTGGGCCGCGCTGCGCGAGCTCGGCCGGGACGGGGTCGCCGAGCTGGTCGACCGGTGCTGCGCGCTGGCCCGGCGGTTCGCCGACGGGCTCGCCGCCGGTGGCGCCGACGTGGTCAACGACGTCGTCCTCAACCAGGTGCTCGTCGGCTTCGGTGACGACGGCCGGACCGACCAGATCGACCGGGTCGACCGGATCGTCGATGCCGTGCAGCGTGACGGCACCTGCTGGCTCGGGGCGACCACCTGGCGCGGCCGCCGGCTGATGCGGGTGTCGGTGTCGAACCACAGCACCCGCGAGGACGACGTCGACCGGTCGGTGGCCGCGATCCTCCGGCTGGCCGCCACGGTCTGACCCCGGCCGGACGTCGAGCAGAGGCCCAGCGCCCTTCCAGGCCGGTCCCAGCCGTCGTGGCGACGGTGTCCCGAGGGCCCCGCACGGGGGCCCCGGACGAGAGGACACCGATGTCAAGCACACACCTACGAAGAGTCGGCGGCATGGCCGCCCTGGTCGCCGGCGGCGTCCTGGCCGGCGGCATCCTGGCCGGGACCCTGACGGCCAGCGCCGACGACAGCACGGCGTCGCCCTCGGCGACGGCGGCCACCGAAGGGCTGCCCGGCAGCCGGGCCCCGGGCGACCCCGCCCAGCCGCAGCGCCCGGACGAGGAGCTGCTGACCGGCAGCACCGCGCAGCAGGTGAAGGACGCCGTCCTGGCGGAGTACCCGGGCGCCACGTTCGTCCGGGTGGAGACGGACAGCGACGGGGTCTACGAGGCGCACATCACCAAGGCCGACGGCACCCCCCTCACGGTCGAGCTCGACAAGAGCTTCGCGATCACCGGCGAGGAGCAGCTGGGCGCAGGCGGTCCGGGCCACGGCCCGGACGGCGACCGTCCCGATGCCGGCACCACCGGGGAGTCCAGCAGCACCTAGCCGGAAAGGGCCCGGCGCGCAGCGGCGCCGGGCCCTGTCCCGTCGTGCTGTCGAGCAGCCGTGCTCAACCGTGCTCAACCGTGCTCAACCGTGCTCAACCGTGCTCAGCCGTGCTCGGCCGTGCTCAGCAGCCGAGCGCACCGGGCGGGTTCGAGGGGCTGCGGCAGGTGTCGGAGCCGACCCCGCCACGGATCGTGTCGACTCCCGGGCCGCCGCGGATGGTGTCGTCACCCGCCTGGCCGGAGAGCGAGTCGGCGCCCGCGTTGCCGGCCAGGAAGTCGTCGCCGTAGCCGCCCGTGAAGGTGTCGGTCCCGTCGGTCCCGGTGCGGTCGGTCACCTTGTCGGCCCCCAGGTTGCCCCGGGCCTTGTCGTTGCCGGCGCCAGCCTCGATGACGTCTGCGCCGCCGCCGCCGACCAGGGTGTCGTCACCCTGGGCGCCGAAGAGCCGATCGGCGTCGGTGCCGCCATAGACGGTGTCGCCGTCCTCGTCGCCCCACACCTCGTCGGTACCCGGGCCGCCGCGCAGCTCGTCGGCCCCCGGGCCGCCGTGCAGCAGCTCGCGCACGCTGGACGTCTGGGGGTCGTCCGCCGGCACGCCGACGTTGTCGCCGCCGAGGAC
>DATHAP010000201.1 GCA_035489715.1 Actinomycetes bacterium | reverse complement strand
TTCGCCACTGATCCCCCTCCCGAAGGAGGGTTCACCGTTCGACTTGCATGTGTTAAGCACGCCGCCAGCGTTCGTCCTGAGCCAGGATCAAACTCTCCGTAAATGTCTGACGACGACCACGCGGACGCGGTCGCCAACATTATGAAGAGCGCTCTCGGTCTGGCGAGACCTCGAGCGATCTGGCACTGCAGACGTAACTAGCAAATAGTTAGTTGTCTGTCATGTACCAAAGGAATTTCCGTCGGGACGCCAGCACCTGGTCCTGATGGACCGGCCACTGTCACCCCGGACGGGGTTTTTGGCATTGACTTTTGGCACGCTGTTGAGTTCTCAAGGAGCGGACGCGCACCGATCGAAGCCTTTCGGCTCGGTCTCGGGGCAACCGTTCAAACCTAGGCGAGGCGCTCACGGGTGTCAAACTCGCGGGCTTCTCGCCGTCCCCGCACGCGCCGCACCACCGGAACCGGGGGCTCCGGGAGTTCGTCACGCTCTGAGGGCCACCCCGGGACCGGCCACCTCCCGGTGTCCGTCACTCCCATGCCGGGCGACGGAGGAAAGATTAGGCACCGCTCGCAGGGATTGCAAATCCGCTGGTCAGCGGCCTGTCAGGGCCGGCAGAAGCCCTGTAGCTGCACCACGAAGGCCCTGCAGCCCCCGGTGGCGAGTCCTAGACCAGCTCGGCCGCCGCGAGACTGCGCTTCCCGCGGCGCAGGACCAGCCAGCGGCCGTGCAGCAGGTCGGTCTCGACCGGCCGCGCGTCGGGGTCGCCGACCCGGTGGTTGTTGACGTACGCCCCCCCCTCGGCCACCGCGCGCCGCGCGGCCGACCTCGACGTCGAGAGGCCACTCTCGGCCAGCAGGTCAACCACGAGCGGCAGCCGACCGTCGGCCCCCCGGGGCATCGCGGCCCTCGGCAGCTCGGCCAGGGCGGCCGCAAGGGTCGGCTCGTCCAGCGACCCCAGCTCGCCGCGGCCGAACAGCGCCTGGCTGGCCGCGACCACGGCGTCCCGCTGAGCTGCGCCGTGCACGAGGACGGTGAGCTCGTCGGCGAGGGCGCGCTGCGCCTCGCGCGCGGCCGGCCGCTCGGCAGCCGCCTTCTCCAGCGCCTCGATCTCCTCGCGGGTCCGGAAGGAGAACACCCGCAGGTAGCCGGACACGTCCCGGTCGTCGACGTTGAGCCAGAACTGGTAGAAGACGTACGGCGAGGTCATTCCCGGGTCCAGCCAGATGGTCCCCGACTCCGTCTTGCCGAACTTCGTCCCGTCGGCCTTGGTCACCAGAGGGGTGGTCAGGGCGTGGACAGTGTGGCCAGTGACCCGCCGGACCAGGTCGACCCCGGCGGTGATGTTGCCCCACTGGTCGTTGCCGCCGGTCTGCAGCGTGCAGCCGTGCTCCCGGTGCAGGACCAGGTAGTCGTTGGCCTGCATGACCTGGTAGCTGAACTCGGTGTAGGTGATGCCACCGGCCGCGAGCCTGGCGCTGACCGACTCCTTGTCGAGCATCCGGTTGACGCTGAAGTGCTTGCCCACGTCGCGCAGCCAGTCGATCGCCGACATGGCAGCCGTCCAGTCGAGGTTGTTGACCATCACGGCGGCGGCCGGTCCGTCGAAGGAGATGAAGCGGGACACCTGGTCGCGGATCCGCGTCACCCAGCCCGCCACGACGTCGGCCTCGTTGAGGGTCCGCTCGGCGCTCTTGCCGCTGGGGTCGCCGATCAGCCCGGTGGCGCCCCCGACCAGCGCGAGCGGCCGGTGACCGGCCAGCTGCAGCCGCCGGGCGGTGAGCCACTGGACCAGGTTGCCGACGTGGATGCTCGCAGCGGTGGGGTCGACGCCGGAGTAGAAGGTGACCGGGCCGGCGTCAAAGGCGTCGCGCAGCGCGTCGAGGTCGGTGCTCTGGGCGATCAGCCCGCGCCACTGCAGGTCGTCGACGAGCTCGGCGGCGGTGGTCACGTGGTGCCTTCCGGTCGTGCCCGGTCCCGAGGGAGCCGGTGCGGTGCGGACGTCAGGAGCCCAGCCTGCCCGATCGCGCGGCCGGTCGGCGACGCAGTACCGCCGCCCGGTACGGCGAGACCGTCGGCTCCTCCTCGAGCCAGAACCGCCACGGGTGCCCCGCGCCGTCGCCGGCCACGCCGACCCGCGGTCCGGTCGCCACCGGGCCGGCGCTAGAGACACCGGGGCCGGCCGACACCACGAGCGGGGACCGCGGCCGGGTCGCGTCGGTCCCGTCGAGGCCGCCGTCGACGCCTAGCGCGACGGTGAGCCGGGCCGGCCCACGGGCCAGGTCGCGTGGCGAGCGGGACGTCGTGCGCCGTGCGAGGGCCAGCCCGTGCCCCTCGACGACCTCGCCGGCCCGCAGCAGCACGGCGGACGCCGTGCCGACCGGGCCGCACACCAGGTTCATGCACCAGTGCATGCCGTAGGTGAAGTAGACATAGACCCGCCCGGGTGGGCCGTACATCACCGCGTTGCGCGGGGTGCGCCCCCGGAAGGCGTGCGATCCCGGGTCGGTCTCCCCGTCGTACGCCTCGACCTCGGTCAGCCGCACCGAGACCGGGCCGGCCGCGCTCCGGTGCGTCACCACGGCGCCGAGGAGGCCCGGCGCCACCTCGAGCACCGGTCGGTCGAAGAAGGCCGACGGCAGCGGCGTGCGCCGGGTCACCCGGCGGACGCCCACCCGGCGTGCGCGTGCGCCGCGTCGGCCAGCGTGGCCAGCTGCTCGGCGACCCGCGCCGGCGCGGTCCCGCCGTGGGTCGACCGCGACTCGAGCGCCCCCCGGACGGTCAGGACCGACCGCACCTCCGGCCGCAGGCGGAGGTCGAGCGCAGCGAGCGCGGCGTCGTCGACGTCCCACAGCTCCAGGTCGTGCTCGTCGCAGTGGCGCACCAGGCGGCCGGTGATCTCGTGGGCGTCGCGGAAGGCGACGCCGTCACGCACCAGCCACTCAGCGACGTCGGTGGCCAGGGCGTGTCCCGTCGCGGCCGCCGCGGACAGCCGCTCCTCGTGGATGCCGAGGGTGGCGACCATGCCCGCGACGGCAGGCAGGACGAGCAGCAGCTGCTCCACCGAGTCGAAGACCGGCTCCTTGTCCTCCTGCAGGTCGCGGTCGTAGGCGAGCGGCAGGCCCTTGAGCATGGTCAGCAGCGACATCAGGTTGCCCACCAGGCGGCCGGACTTGCCGCGCGCGAGCTCGGCGACGTCCGGGTTCTTCTTCTGCGGCATGATCGACGACCCGGTCGCGTAGGCGTCGTCGAGCGTCACCCACCCGAACTCCGTGGTCGCCCAGAGGCAGATCTCCTCGCCCAGCCGGGACAGGTGGGTGCCCAGCAAGGCCGCCACGAAGGCGAACTCCGCGACGAAGTCCCGGTCGCTGACCGCGTCGATCGAGTTGTCGGCCGGCCCGTCGAAGCCCAGCTCCTGCGCGACGGCGACCGGGTCGAGCGGCAGGGACGACCCGGCGAGCGCCCCGGCGCCGAGCGGCGAGCGCGCGGCGCGGCGGTCCCAGTCCCGGAAGCGCTCGACGTCGCGCTTGAAGGCGTGCACGTGGGCGAGCAGGTGGTGGGCGAGCAGCACCGGCTGGGCGTGCTGCAGGTGGGTCATGCCGGGCATCGCGGTCCCCCGGTGCCGCTCGGCCAGCCCCACCAGGGCGGTCTCCAGCTCGGCGACCCTGGCCACCACGAGTCTGGCCGCGTCGCGCAGGTACAGCCGCAGGTCGGTCGCCACCTGGTCGTTGCGGCTGCGCCCGGCGCGCAGCTTGCCGCCGAGCGCGCCGACCCGCTCGAGCAGGCCGCGCTCGAGGGCCGTGTGCACGTCCTCGTCGTCGGCCGTCGGCCGGAAGCTGCCGTCGCGGACCGCCGTGTCCAGCGCGTCGAGAGCACCCAGCAGGTCGGCGAGCTCGCCGTCGGTGAGGAGACCGGCGCCGCGCAGGACGCGAGCGTGCGCCCGGGAGGCCGCGAGATCGTACGGCGCGAGGCGCCAGTCGAAGTGCACGCTCATCGACAGCCGGGCCAGGGCCTCGCTCGGCCCGCCGGCGAACCGGCCGCCCCACAGTCGGGTCGGTGACCCGCCCGTCTCGCTCACGGTTCTCGCCCTCCTCGGTGGTGTGGCTCTGGTGCCCGGCCGTGCCCCGCTCGGAGTGGCGCACGATCGCTTGGAGTGGCGTGCATGCCACCCCAAGGACCAGTCGACCACGTGTACGTGGTCGACCGTCGCGGGGGTTCCCGACGGGTGGGCGGCGGTGCCGGTCAGTCGTGCGGGTGCTGGCCCTTGTCGCGACGGTCCCGGGTGCGGTGGTCCCGGCGGGCGGCCATCTTGGACGGCAGGCCCCACAGCTCGACGAAGCCGCGGGCCAGGCTCTGGTCGAAGACGTCGCCGGAGTCGTACGTCGCCCACTCGTACTCGTAGAGGGTCTCCTCGCTGCGCCGGCCGGTCACGACGGCGCGTCCGCCGTGCAGCGTCAGCCGGACGTCGCCGGACACGTGGGCGTTGGCCTCGTCGACGAATGTGTCCAGGGCGCGGCGCAGCGGCGAGAACCACAGGCCGTCGTAGACCAGCTCGCCCCACCGCTGGTCCACCTGCTTCTTGAACCGGGCCAGGTCGCGCTCGACGGTGACGTTCTCGAGCTCCTGGTGGGCGGTGATCAGGGCGATCGCCCCGGGCGCCTCGTAGACCTCGCGGCTCTTGATGCCGACCAGCCGGTCCTCGACCAGGTCGAGCCGCCCGACGCCCTGCGCCCCGGCCCGCTTGTTGAGCTCGAGCACCGCGTCGAGAACCGAGACGTGGCGGCCGTCGATCGCGACCGGCGCCCCCCGCTCGAAGGTGATGACGACCTCGTCGGCCTCTTGCGGGACCGACGGGTCGGCGGTGTAGTCGTAGACGTCTTCGACCGGGCCGTTCCAGATGTCCTCGAGGAAGCCGGTCTCGACGGCCCGGCCCCACAGGTTCTGGTCGATCGAGTAGGGCGACTTCTTCGTCACGTCGATCGGCAGGCCCTTCTCCTCGGCGAAGGCGATCGCCTTGTCGCGGGTCATGCCGGAGTCGCGGACCGGGGCCAGCACCCGCAGGTCGGGGGCCAGCGCGCCGACGCCGACCTCGAAGCGCACCTGGTCGTTGCCCTTGCCCGTGCAGCCGTGGGCCACCGAGGACGCGCCGTGGTAGCGGGCCGCCTCGACGAGGTGCTTGACGATGACCGGCCTCGAGAGGGCGGACACCAGCGGGTAGCGGTCCAGGTAGAGCGCGTTGGCCCGCAGCGCCGGCAGGCAGTACTCGTCGGCGAACTCCTCTCGGATGTCGACGACGACCGACTCGACGGCGCCGCACGCCAGGGCGCGCTGCCGGATCGCCTCGAGGTCCTCCCCGCCCTGGCCGACGTCGGCGGCGACCGCCACCACCTCGGCCCCGGTCTCCTCGGCGATCCAGCCGATGGCCACGGAGGTGTCGAGACCTCCGGAGTAGGCGAGTACGACGCGCTCGGTCACGGGACTTGCTCCTTCTGACTGCGGGGTTGCTGGTCGGGGTCCGGCTCGTGGCTGGTGCGGGCGTGCTGGGCGAGGCCGAGCATCCGGTCGGCGATGGCCGCCCCGCCGCCGGCGTCGCGGGCGATCATCAGGACCGTGTCGTCGCCGGCGATGGTGCCCATCACGTCGCTCAGGGCGGCCCGGTCGACCGCGGAGGCGAGGAACTGGGCCGCGCCCGGCGGGGTGCGCAGGACGACCAGCTGGCCCGAGGCATCGGCGGAGACGAGCAGCTCGGCCGCGAGCCGCGACAGGCGCGCGCCGCCCTCGCCGTTCTGCGGCGCCAGCCGCGGTGTCTGGTCGCCGCCCTCGGCCGGCACCGCGTAGACCAGGTCACCCTCGCCGTCACGGATCTTGACCGCGCCGAGCTCGTCGAGGTCGCGCGACAGCGTGGTCTGGGTGACGACCAGGCCGTCGTCGGCCAGCAGCCGGGCGAGCTCGGTCTGCGAGCGCACCCGGTGGGTCTCGAGCAGCTCGACGATCCTGCGGTGCCGGGCGGTGCGGCTGGCGGCGAGCTGGGACGTCATCTCGGGCACCTCATGCGCGCTCCAGGAGCCAGGTCAGCAGCGCCTTCTGCGCGTGCAGGCGGTTCTCCGCCTCGTCCCAGACCGCGCTCTGCGGCCCGTCGATGACCGCGGCGGCGATCTCCTTGCCGCGGTAGGCCGGCAGGCAGTGCAGCACCACCGCGCCGTCGGCCGCCCGGCCGAGCGCGCCCTCGTCCAGGGCGTAGGGCACGAACGGCGCCGACCGGTCGTCCTTCTCGCCCTCCTGGCCCATGGACACCCAGGTGTCGGTGGCCAGCACGTCGGAGCCGTCGACGGCGGCGTGCGGGTCGCGCACGTGGGCGGCCGACCCGCCGGTCCCGGCGGCGATCTCAGCCGCGCGCGAGAGGATCGCGGGGTCGGGGTCGTAGCCCTCCGGAGACCCGATCCGCACGTGAATCCCGGCCAGGGCGCCGCCGAGCAGGTAGGAGTGCGCCATGTTGTTGGCACCGTCACCGAGGTAGGTGAGCGTCAGGCCGGCGAGGGCGCCCTTGTGCTCCCGGACGGTCTGCAGGTCCGCCAGGACCTGGCACGGGTGGAAGGCGTCGGTCAGCGCGTTGACCACGGGCACCCGGCTGACCGCGGCCATCGCCTCGATCCGGTCCTGGCCGAACGTCCGCCACACGATCGCGGCGCACTGCCGCTCCAGCACCCGGGTCGTGTCCTCGATCGGCTCGCCGCGGCCGAGCTGGGTGGACTGGGCGTCGATGACGAGCGGGTAGCCCCCCAGCTCGGCGACACCGACCGAGAACGACACCCGGGTCCGGGTCGAGGGCTTGTCGAAGACGACCGCGACGGCGCGCGGCCCCGCCAGCGGCTGCCGCCCGGTGCGGTCCTGCTTCAGGGCGTCGGCGAGGTCGAGCACCTCGGCCTGCTCGCTCGAGGTGAGGTCGTCGTCGCGCAGGAAGTGGCGGGGCATCAGGGGTCCTCTCGCGTGGGTGCGGTCGCGGGGACGCTACTGGCTGCACTGGCGGTGACGGCTGAGTCGAGGACCCCCGGCAGCGCGGCGACGAACGCGTCGGCCTGCTCGTCGGTCAGAACGAGGGGCGGCACCAGGCGGATCGTCGACGGACCGACCGCGTTGACCAGGAAGCCGGCCTCGCGCGCCGCCGTCTCGGCCGCCGCGGCGACCGGGCGGTCGAGCTGCACGGCCAGCATCAGGCCGACTCCCCGCACCCCGGCCACGAGCGGGTGGCCGGTGGCCGCGACGCCGGCGCGGAGCCGCTGGCCCAGGACGGTCGCCCGGGCCAGCAGGCCGTCCGACTCGATGGTGTCGAGCACGGCGAGCGCTGCCGCGCAGGACACCGGGTTGCCGCCGAACGTGCTGCCGTGCTGGCCCGGCTGGATCAGGTCCGCGGTCGCGCCGAAGGCGAGCAGCGCCCCGATGGGCAGGCCGCCGCCGAGCCCCTTGGCCAGCGTGACGACGTCCGGGTCGGCAGCAGGCTCGTGCTGGTGGGCCAACCATGCGCCGGTGCGCCCGATCCCGGTCTGCACCTCGTCGAGCACCAGCAGCGCGCCGTGCCGCCGGGTCACCTCGCGGGCCGCGCGCAGGTAGCCGGCGGGTGGCACGACGACGCCGGCCTCGCCCTGCACCGGCTCCAGCAGCACCGCTGCCGTGTGCGGTCCGACGGCGGAGGTCAGCGCGGTCACGTCGCCGTACGGCACGAAGCTGACCCCGTCGGGCAGCGGCTCGAAGGGGGCCCGCTTGGCCGGCTGGCCGGTCAGGGCCAGGGCCCCCATCGTCCGGCCGTGGAATCCGCCCTCGGCGCTCACCACCGAGCCGCGCCCGGTCCGGCGGGCCAGCTTGAAGGCCGTCTCGTTGGCCTCGGCACCGCTGTTGGCGAAGAAGACCCGCCCCTCGCCGGGCCGGCCTGCGACGGCGAGCAGCCGCTCGGCCAGCCGCAGCGACGGCTCGGTCGCGACCAGGTTGCTCGTGTGCCCCAGGGTCGCGACCTGGCGGGAGACGGCCTCGACGACCGCCGGGTGCGCGTGGCCGAGCGCGTTGACCGCGATCCCGGCGACCAGGTCGACGTAGGACCGGCCCTGGTCGTCCCACACCGTCGCGCCCTCGCCGCGCACCAGGGTGAGCACCGGCGCGGCGTACGTCGGGAGCATCACGTCGGGCCACGCCGGGACGGCGGTGGCCAGTGGGGACGGCGTCACAGGTGCACCTCCGTCCCGACACCCTGGTCGGTGAAGACCTCGACCAGCAGCGCGTGCGCGACCCGCCCGTCGATGACGTGCGCCTTGGGCACCCCGCCACGCACCGCCCGCAGGCAGGCGTCCATCTTGGGCACCATCCCGCTGGACAGCGTCGGCAGCAGGATGGCCAGCTCGTCCGCCGCGATGCTGCTCACCACCTCGCCCGCACCAGTGACGTCGGGATCGCTCCCGTCGGCCGGCCAGTCGCCGTACAGGCCCGCCACGTCGGTGAGCACGACCAGCTTGACGGCGCCCAGCGCGACCGCCAGCGCCGCTGCCGCGGTGTCGGCGTTGACGTTGAAGACCGCGCCGCCCTCGCCGCGCGCGACGCTCGACACGACCGGGATGCGGCCGTCGGCGACCAGCCCGAGGACCACACCGGGCTCGACGTGCACCACGTCGCCGACCATCCCGAGGTCGACCTCCTCGCCGTCGACCTCGACCCGGTGCGGCTCCGCGGTGAAGAGGTTGGCGTCCTCGCCCGAGAGCCCGACCGCGAACGGTCCGTGCGCGTTGACCAGCCCGACGATCTCGCGCTGGACCTGTCCGACGAGCACCATCCGCACGACATCCATCGCCTCGGGCGTGGTCACCCGGTGGCCGGACGCGAACACCGACTCGATGCCGTGCCGCTCGAGCGCCGCGGTGATCTGCGGCCCGCCGCCGTGGACGACGACCGGGCGCAGGCCTGCGTACCGCAGGAAGACGACGTCCTCGGCGAAGGCACGCTGCAGCGCGACGTCGGTCATGGCGTTGCCGCCGAACTTGATGACGACCGTCCGGCCGTGGAAGCGCTCCAGCCACGGCAGCGCCTCGACGAGCGCGTTCGCCTTCTCCAGGGCAGCGGCGTGGCGAGCCTTCGCCGTGGTCAGGGCGGTCACGTGGAGTACGCCGAGTTCTCGTGGACGTACGCCGCGGTGAGGTCGTTGGTCCAGACCGTCACCTCGGCCTGGCCCGCTGCCAGGTCGACGACGACGGACACCTCGCGCCCGGACAGGTCGGCCTTGCCCCGGTCCCCTGCAGCCGTCCCCGCGCGGCAGACCCAGACGTCGTTGAGCGCGACGGCCAGCCGGTCCGGCTCGAAGGCCGCGTCCGTCGTCCCGACCGCCGCGAGCACCCGGCCCCAGTTGGGGTCCTCGCCGTGCAGCGCGCACTTGAGCAGGTTGCTGCGCGCGACCGCCCGGGCCACGACGAGCGCGTCGTCCTCGCTGGCCGCCCGGCTCACCGTGACCGCCACCGTCTTGGACGCGCCCTCGGCGTCGTCGACGAGCTGGCGGGCCAGGTCGGCGCAGACCTGCTCGACCGCGGCTACGAGCTCGGTCTCGGCGGGTGCGACCCCGCTCGCGCCGCTGGCCAGCAGCAGCACCGTGTCGTTGGTCGACATGCAGCCGTCGGAGTCCACCCGGTCGAACGTGCGCGCCGTCGCCGCGTGCAGCACCCGGTCGAGGAGCTCGGCCGGCACGTCGGCGTCGGTGGTGAGCACCGCGAGCATGGTCGCCAGGCCCGGCGCGAGCATGCCGGCGCCCTTGGCCATGCCGCCTACCACAAAGCCGTCGCTCACCGCGATCGACTGCTTGGGCCGGCTGTCGGTCGTCATGATCGCGCGGGCGGCGTCGTCGGCGCCGGCCGCGGCGAGCAGCGGCACCGCCTCGTCCAGCCCGTGCATCAGGGCGTCGACCGGCAGCCGCTCCCCGATCAGCCCGGTCGAGCACACGGCGACGTCGCCCGCCGAGACGCCGAGCAGGTCGGCGGTCCACTCGGCCGTGGAGTGGGTGTCCTGGAAGCCGCCCGGCCCGGTGCAGGCGTTGGCGCCGCCGGAGTTGAGGACGACGGCGTCGACCCGGCCGTCCGCCACCACCTGCTGGGTCCAGACCACCGGTGCGGCCTTGACCCGGTTGGCCGTGAAGACGCCGGCGCCGGTGCGGCGCGGCCCGTCGTTGACGACCAGCGCGACGTCGAGCAGCCCGGTCGTCTTGAGCCCGGCGGCCACGCCGGCGGCCCGGAACCCCTGCGCCGCGGTGACGCTCACGGAGCGACCCCGGAGATCGGGAGCCCCGCGGACTCGTCGAGCCCGAGGACCAGGTTGGCGTTCTGCACCGCCTGGCCGGCGGCCCCCTTGACCAGGTTGTCCAGCGCCGCGACGACGACCGCTCTGCCGGCGTGGGCGTCGGCGGCGACCTGCAGGTGCACGCTGTTGCTTCCGGTGGTCGCGGCGGTGGTCGGCCAGGTGCCCTCCGGCAGGACGTGGACGAACGGCTCGTCGGCGTACGCCTCCAGGAGCGCCGCCCGCAGCGCCGCGGTGCCGGCGCCGGCGACGAGGCGGGCCGTGCTGGTCGCCAGGATGCCGCGGGGCATGGGGGCCAGGACAGGCGTGAAGGAGACGGTGACCGGCGAGCCGCCCACGACGGTCAGGGCCTGCTCCATCTCCGGCGTGTGCTGGTGCACGCCGCCGGCCTTGTACGTCGACAGGGCACCCATGACCTCGCTGGCCATCAGCGCGGCCGTGTTCTTGCGGCCGGCGCCGGAGGTGCCCGACGACGCGACCACGACGACGTCGGTCGGCTCGACCAGCCCCGCCGCGAGCAGCGGGGCCAGGCCGACCGTCACCGCGGTCGGGTAGCACCCCGGGTTGGCGACCCGGTGGCTCGCGGCGACGGCGGCGCGCGCTCCCGAAAGCTCGGGCAGGCCGTAGACCCAGCTCCCCGCGTGCGCACCGCCGTAGTAGTGCTCCCAGGCCGCCGCCTGCTCCAGCCGGAAGTCCGCCCCGAGGTCGACGACCGGCAGGTCGGCAGGGAGCCGGTCGACGAGCCCGGCGGACTCGCCGTGCGGCAGGGCCAGGAAGACCACGTCGGCGCCAGCCAGCGTCGCGACGGCCGCATCGTCGGTGGCCCCGAACGTCAGGCCGGCTAGCTGGGGCAGCTGCGGGTGCAGCTCGGTGACCGGCCGGCCCGCAGCCGTCCCGGCCAGCACCAGCCCCACGTCCAGGGCGGGGTGCGCCAGCAGCAGCCGGAGCAGCTCGCCCCCGGCGTACCCGCTCGCGCCCACGACAGCGGCTGACCGACCCATGCGCATGAGTATGCGGTCGAACGCATGGCCATGCAAACCGTCATCCCTTCCGGCGCCGGATCCTGAGACGGCCCGCCGGTCAGTCCAGCTGCTTGACCAGGTGGACCTGGGCGTGGCCGGCCGGGTAGCCCTCGACCCGACCTACCTCGCGGTATCCGCGCCCGGCGTAGAACTCGGGCGCCTGGAAGGTGTGCGTGGCCAGCACCACCTGCCGGCAGCCCCGGCGGCGGGCATCCTCCTCGGCGGTCGCGAGCAGCCGGGAGCCGAGCCCCCGCCCGCGGTGCCCGGCCTCGACGTGCAGCAGGTCCACGAAGCACGTGCCGCCCCAGGTCCAGCCGAAGAGGCCGGCCACCCGATCCCCCGCGTCGTCGAGCAGCTCGACGACGAGCAGGTCCCCGTCGTCGAGGCCGGTCGTCTCGACGTTGAAGCGGTAGAGCGCCGCGCGCAGCCCGGTCTCGACGCCGGCCACGTCCCGGTCGCCGACCGTGAGCCGGTAGCGGCTCACCGGTCCGCCAGCGGGTCGTCCGGCCCGAACGTGCGCAGCCGCAGGGTGCGGGCGTCCGCGGCGCGCAGGTCGGCCGCGGTCCGCAGCAGCCGGTCGACGTCGTCGCGCGCCGCGTGGACGAACCGGCCGTGGAGCGCGTCCAGGTCTCCGGCCGCGTAGCGCACGGCCAGGTCGACGACCCGCTGTGCGGGGTTCCATGCCTGCTCGTCGGCCGGGCCCCACATCGTCTCGGTCATGTCGGTTCGGACCAGCCCGGGGCTCACCTCGAGCACCGTGACACCGGTGCCGTCGAGGGCGGCGGCCAGGCTGTCGGTGAGCCGGGAGACGGCAGCCTTGGACACCGCGTAGGCCGACCAGTCGGGGTGCGGCCGCTGCCCCATGCCGCTGCCGACGTGCAGCACGCGCCCTGCCCCGCGCCCGACCATGGCCGGCAGCACCAGCCGGTCCAGCAGGAAGGTGCCGCGCAGGTTGGTCTCGACCACCCGCCACCAGTCGTCCGGGTCGGCCTCCCAGGGCGTCGCTGCCGCCCGCTCGCGGAGGCCGGCGTTGGTGACGAGCAGGTCGACCGGGCCGAGGTCGCGCACCACCGTGTCGACCGCCGCCCGCGCCCGGTCACGGTCGGCGACGTCGGCCGGCACGGCGACCGCTCGGGTGCCGAGCGTGGCGCACTCGCGCAGCACCGCGTCCAGCGGGGCGCGGGTCCGCCCGACCAGACCGACCCGGGCGCCTGCCGCGGCCAGCCCCAGCGCGAGCTCGCGGCCGATGCCGCGCCCGGCGCCGGACACCAGCGCCACCTGCCCGGCGAGAGGGGCGGCGTCAGGCACGCTGGACCGCGCCGGTGCGCCGGGCCGCCTCGGCCGCGGCCGCCTCCCGGGCCGCGGTGGCCTCCTCGGCGGTCAGCGTCCGGTCGGTGGCCCGGAAGCGCAGCGCGAACGCCAGCGACACCTTGCCCTCGCCGACCTGGCTGCCGCGGTAGACGTCGAACAGCCGCAGCGACTCGAGGAGGTCGCCCGCCCCGTCGCGCAGCGCCCGCTCGACGTCGGCGGCGGGCACGGACGCGTCCACGACGAGCGCGACGTCCTGGGTGGCGACCGGGAAGGTGGAGATGCGCGGGGCGGGCACCGGACCGTGGGCCGCGCCCAGCAGCTCGAGGTCGAGCTCCACCGCGCAGGTGCGCTCGGGCACGCCGACGGCCGCCACCACCCTGGGGTGCAGCTCGCCGGCATGCCCGACCAGCCGTCCGGCGACGTGCAGCGCCGCGCACCGCCCGGGGTGCCACGGGGCGTGCCGGTCGGCCGACACGGTGAGCACCACCCGCGCCTGGTCGGCGACCAGCCTGGCCAGCTCGACCGCGTCGGCCCAGCTCGCCGGCCGGCCGGCGCCCCACCAGCCCCGCCGGTCTCGGTCGCCGGACAGGACCGCGCCGACCCGCCAGGGCTGCGCGGGAAGGGCGGCGTCCAGCGCCGCCACCTCGTCGTCACCCGGCCGGTGCTCGACGCTCGGCCGCGGCGGTCGCGGGAGCGGCGTGGGACCGGGCCGGAAGACCGGGGCGACCTCGAAGAGGGCGACGTCCTGGTTGCCGCGACCGACGTTGCGGCGCAGCGTCGCGAGCAGGCCGGGGAGCAGCGTGGTGCGCAGCAGCGGCTCCTCGTCCGAGAGGGGGTTGGCCAGCCGCACGGCGTTGCGCCGGTCGTCGTCCGGGTCGAGGCCGAGCGCGTCCAGCGCCGGCAGACCGACGAACGGGTAGGACGGCGACTCCACCAGCCCGGCGTGCGCCAGGGCCTGCCCGATGCGCCGGCGCAGCCGTTGGGCGTCGGAGAACCCCGGGCCGGCCGGCGCGGCGGGCAGCAGGGCGGGGACCGAGTCGTAGCCGACCAGCCGGATGACCTCCTCGTCGAGGTCGGCCGGGTCGGTGAGGTCGGGTCGCCAGGTCGGCGGGGTCACGGTCCAGGTCGCTCCGCCGCGGTCGACCGAGGCGCCGACCTGCTCCAGCCGGCGGGCGACCTCGTCCGGCTCGATCGGCAGGCCGGCCGTCCGCGCCGGCCGGGTGGGGTCGAGCGGGATGGTCCGCACCGGCAGGGGCCGGTGCACCTCGATCGACCCGCCGTGGCGTGCCCCGCCGAGCTCCGCGAGCAGCGCGACGGCGCGGGCGGATGCGGCCGGCCCGAGCTCCGGGTCGACGCCGCGCTCGAACCGCTTGGCCGCCTCGCTGGACAGCTTGTGCCGGCGGGACGTCCGGGCAACGGCCACGGCGTCGAAGTGCGCGGCCTCGAGCACCAGGTCGGTGGAGTCGTCGTCGACCTCGGTCGTCAGACCGCCCATGACGCCGGCGAGGGCGACCGGCCCGGCCCCGTTGGTGATGACGACGTCCTCGCGGTCCAGCGTGCGCGCGACGTGGTCGAGGGTCTCCAGCCGCTCTCCGGGCCGGGCCCGCCGGATCACGATCGGCCCGTCCAGCCGCCCACGGTCGAAGGCGTGCAGCGGCTGGCCGGTCTCGAGCATCACGTAGTTGGTGACGTCGACGGCCAGCGACACCGGCCGCATGCCGCACAGCACCAGCCGGCGCTGCATCCACAGGGGCGACCGCGCCACTGGGTCGAGGCCGGTCACCGTGCGGAGCACCAGCCGGTCGACCGACGATTCCGGGTCGACCTCGCCCGGATGGCCGCTGCCGTCGACCGGCAGCGTCTCCCCTGCCGCCGGATCGGTGAAGCTGACGCCGTACGCCGTGGCGGCCTCGCGGGCCAGGCCCCGGATCGAGAGGCAGTAGGCACGATCCGGCGTGACGGCGATGTCCAGGACCTCGTCGCGCAGCCCGAGCAGCTCGACGGCCGCTGCTCCCACCTCGGGCTCGCCGTCGAGCACCAGGATGCCGGTGTGGTCGTCGCCCACGCCGAGCTCGCGGGACGAGCAGATCATCCCGTCACTGACGTGGCCGTACGTCGTCCTGGCCGTGATCGCGAAGCCACCCGGCAGCGTGCTGCCCGGCAGCGCCACCACGACCCGGTCGTCGACGGCGAAGTTGCGCGCGCCGCACACGATGCCGCGCGGCCGGCCCTCGCCCACGTCGACCTGGCACCAGCGCACGGTCTTGCCGTTGGAGGCGGTCTCCTCCTCGAGCGCGACGACGCGCCCGACGACGAGCGGGCCGGTGATGTCGTGGCCGGGCTGCTCGACGGTCTCGACCTCGAGACCAGCCGCGACCAGTCGCTCGGCCAGCTCCCGGCCGGTGATCCCGGAGGGCAGGTCGGCGTGCTCGCGCAGCCAGGACAGCGGGGCGCGCATCAGATCTCCGTCCCGAACGGGAGCGTGAAGCGCACGTCCCCCTCGACCATGTCCCGCATGTCCTCGGCGCCGTGGCGGGACATCAGCGAGCGTTCCAGCCCGATGCCGAACGCGAAGCCCGTCCACCGGTCCGGGTCGACACCGCAGGCGCGCAGGACGCGCGGGTTGACCATTCCGCAGCCGCCCAGCTCGATCCAACCCTCGGAGGAGCAGGTGCGGCAGGGCCGGTCGGGGTTGCCGACGGACTTCCCGTCGCAGACCCAGCAGCGCAGGTCCATCTCGGCGCTGGGCTCGGTGAAGGGGAAGTACGACGGCCGGAGCCGGGTCGTGACGTCGCCCAGCAGCGACCGGGCGAAGTGCTCCAGCGTCCCCCGCAGGTGGGCCATCGTGATGCCCTCGTCGACCACCAGGCCCTCCACCTGGCTGAACACCGGGGTGTGCGTGGCGTCGAGCTCGTCGGTCCGGTAGACCCGCCCCGGGGACACGGCGTAGATCGGCGGCTCGCGGCGCAGCATCGTGCGGATCTGCACCGGCGACGTCTGGGTGCGCAGCACCACCCCTGACTCGGGCGAGTCGACCCAGAAGGTGTCCTGGATGGAGCGCGCCGGGTGGTCGGGCGGGATGTTGAGCGCGTCGAAGTTGAACCACTCCGCCTCGAGCTCGGGGCCTTCGGACCACTCGTAGCCCATGGCCACGAACAGCTCGGCGACCCGCTCGGTCACCGTGGTCAGCGGGTGCCGCGCACCGCGGGGGGCGCGGTCCCAGGGGAGGGTCACGTCGACCGCCTCCTCGACCAGGACTCGCTCGTCGCGCTCCTTCTCGAGCACGGCCTGCCGGGCGCCGAGGGCCTCGGTGACCGCGCGGCGGGCCAGGCCGACCCGCTTGCCGGCGTCGGCCTTGGCGGCCGGCGGTAGGGCACCGATCTCGCGGTTGGCCTGCGCAAGACGGGAGCGGTCGCCGGCGTGGTCCAGGCGGACCTGCTTCAGGGCGTCCAGGTCGCTCGCGGCCGCGACGGCGGCCAGAGCGTCGTCGCGGGCGCGCTCGACCTCGTCGGCGTTCAAAGGGGTCACCTGCACGGGGTCGTAGGACTTGTTCGGTGCTGACATGGGGCCTCGAGTCTAGGGAGCCGGGCGGGGGGGCAGGCGGAAGGCCCGCCGCTCCCCTGGATCTCGGGCCGGCGACTAGTCGGCGAAGTCCGGGGTCGCGGCGGGCAGCACGAATCGGAACCTCGCACCGCCGCCGGGTGCGCGACCCACCTCGATGTGCCCGCCGTGCGCCTCGACGAGGCCGCGGACGATGTAGAGACCAAGCCCGGTCCCACCCCGGCGACCGGACCGCCAGAACCGGGTGAAGACGCGATCGTGCAGCTCGAGGGGGATGCCCTCTCCCTCGTCCATCACCGTCACCGCCGCTCCGTCGTCCACGGGTTCGATGACGATCGTCACCCGGCCGGCTCCGTGCCGCACGGCATTTTCCAGCAGGTTTGCCATCACCTGGTCGAGCTTGTCGGCGTCGGCCCAGATCTCCGGCAGGTCCGTGTCGACCTGGACCTGGAAGCCGTCGCGCTGGTGACCCGAGGCGACCAGCCCGTCGACGTGACGCCGCACGACCCGGTCCAGGTCGACCAGCTGCCGGCTGACGGTGAGCCGGCCGGAGTCGATGCGGGCGATGTCGAGCAGCTCGGTGATCAGCCGGGTGATCCGGTCGGCGTCGGCGTTGACGGTCTCGAGCATCAGCCGCTTCTGGTCGTCGCTGAAGCGCTCCCACTTGGCGAGCAGCGTGGCGGTGAAGCCCTTGACCGAGGTGAGCGGCGAGCGCAGCTCGTGGGCGACGGTCGACACCAGCTCGGCGCGGCTGAGCTCCTCGCGCGCGCGGTGGCGGGTGTCCCGGATCGACACGAGCACCTGACGGACCGGTCCGCGGGGCGCGCTGCGGACGTAGCGCGACGTGACCAGCACCTCGTGACCGCCGGGCAGCAGCAGGTTGCGCTCGGGGTGGCCGGTGACGCTCGGCAGGGTGCCGTAGGGGTCGGCGCACGACCACCAGTCGCGGCCGTCCAGGCCCTCGAGCGGGAGGGCCGCCGTCAGGTCCTTGCCGAGGGCGGTGGCCACGCCGACGCCGGTGATGCGTGCGGCTGCGGAGTTGAACACGACGACGGAGCCGGTCGCGTCGGCCACCAGCAGGCCGTCGGGCAGGTCGTCGGCGTAGGCAGCGACGTCCGCCACCGGCCGGCCGGGACCACGGCTCCCCCCGAGACCTGCCGGACCGCTCCCCGTACGCACGCGGCGAGCCTAGCGACCGGCCTGGACGAGAACTGTTCGCCAGATGACGGTTCTGTCAGGACTCGCGGTGGTTGGTCGACCTCTGCGCCCGGGCCGATGCATAGAGGCACACGGCCGCCGCGGTGGCCAGGTTGAGGCTCTCGGCCCGACCGTGGATCGGCACCTTGACGACCACGTCGGCCAGCTCGCGGGTCTCCGGCGGGAGCCCCCACGCCTCGTTGCCGAACACCCAGGCGGTCGGTCCGGCGAGCAGGCCCTGGTCGGTGGCCCGGTCCAGGTCGAGGTCCGCGTGCCCGTCGGCGGCCACGACCCGCAGGCCCGCGGCGCGCAGGGCCGGCAGGTCCTGCGCCACGTCACGCCCCACGGCCACCGGTAGGTGGAAGAGGCTGCCGGCGCTGGCCCGCACGCACTTCGGGTTGTAGGGGTCGACGCTGCCGCCGGTCATCAGCACCGCGCCCGCGCCGGCCGCGTCGGCGGTGCGCAGCACCGTGCCGGCGTTGCCCGGGTCCCGGGCGTGGGCCAGGACGGCGACCAGGCGGGGCGCCGCGGCCAGGACCTCGTCCAGAGGGCGGTCCACGGTCCGGCACACCGCCACGACTCCCTGCGGGGTCACCGTCTGGGCGATCGCCGACATCACCTCGCCGCTCACCAGGTGGACCGGCACCTCGTGCCCGGCGGCCGGCGCCAACAGATCGGGATGGCGCTCGGCCGCCTCCCGGGTGACGAACAGCTCGGTGACGGTGCCCGGCTCGGCCACCGCCTCGCGCACGGCTTGCGGTCCCTCGGCGAGGAACCGGCCCTCGCGGGCCCGTAAGGCGCGCTTGGCGAGACGACGAGCCGCCTGCACCCGCCCGGACCGGATGCTGGTGAGCTCGGGTCCGAGGGGCACAGGCGGCATCGAGTTCGTGCGGGACGTCGCCAGGTGCTGACGGGCCGTCAGGCGGCGGTCTCGTCCTTCTTCGGCGACCTGGCGGCGTTGACGTCGTCCGGCAGGGCGCCCTTGGCCAGGTCGACCAGCGCGGTGAACGCCGCGGCGTCGTTGACCGCCATGTCGGCGAGGACCTTGCGGTCCACCTCGACACCGGCGGCCTTGAGGCCCTGGATGAACCGGTTGTAGGTCATGCCGTTCGCCCGGGACGCGGCGTTGATCCGCTGGATCCACAGCTGCCGGAAGTCGCCCTTGCGCTTCTTGCGGTCACGGTACGAGTAGACGAGCGAGTGGGTGACCTGCTCTTTCGCCTTGCGATAGAGGCGGGACCGCTGCCCGCGGTAGCCGCTCGCCCGCTCGAGGACGACCCGGCGCTTCTTGTGGGCGTTGACCGCCCGCTTGACGCGTGCCACTGAAACTCTCCTTGGTCGTGGGGGTCGTCGGCTACTTGCCGAGAAGGCGCTTGACCTTCTTGACGTCGGAGCTGGAGGTCTCGACGTCGAGGGCCAGGGCGCGGGTGCGCTTGGAGGGCTTGTTCTCCAAGAGGTGCCGGCGGTTGGCCTGCTGGCGCATGACCTTGCCGGAGCCGGTCAGGCGGAAGCGCTTCTTGGTCCCGCTGTGCGTCTTGTTCTTCGGCATGACGGCCGGGTTCTCCTCAATCGGTGCGTGTCGTGGGTGGTGCTGGTGCTGCTGGGCTTGCTCGGGGGGCTGAGCGTGCGACCGGTCAGGCGACCGGCTGCTCCGACGACGCGGCCGCGGTCGGCGCCTCGGTCGGTGCCGGGACCTCGGCGTCCGGCGCGGGAGCCGGCTCGGCGGCCGGCGCGGTCGCCTCCGACTCCGTCGCCTGCGTCGCCTGCGTCACCTCGGGCTCGGTCTCGCCCTCCGGCGCGGTCTCGGCGCGGCGGGCTCGGTCGGCGGCCTTCTCGGCGCGGGCGTCGGCCTTCTTCTTCGTCGGACCCAGCACCATGATCATGTTGCGGCCGTCCTGCTTCGGCGCGGACTCGACGAACCCGAGCTCCTGGACGTCCTCGGCGAGGCGCTGCAGCAGCCGGAACCCCAGCTCGGGGCGGGACTGCTCGCGACCACGGAACATGATCGTTATCTTGACCTTGTCACCCTGCTTGAGGAACCGGACCACGTGACCCTTCTTGGTCGCGTAGTCGTGCGGGTCGATCTTCGGCCGGAGCTTCATCTCCTTGATGACCGTGTTGACCTGATTCTTGCGGGCCTCGCGGGCCTTCTGCGCCGACTCGTACTTGAACTTGCCGTAGTCCATGAGCTTGCAGACCGGCGGGCGGGCCATGGGGGCCACCTCGACGAGGTCGAGGTCTGCCTCCTGCGCCAGCCGGAGCGCGTCGCCGATGGCGACGATGCCGACCTGCTCACCGTTCGGACCGACCAGGCGCACCTCGTTGACGCGGATGCGGTCGTTGATCCTGGGCTCAGTGCTGATGGGGCCTCCTCAGGCTTCCACTCGTGCTTCCTGACGGACCCCGGACACGAGAAAGGCTCCCGTGACCGGAGCTCACGGAAGCCTCAACACCCAGCCGGCGCCGGACAGTCCGCGCGGTCGGGCGCGGGCGGCGACGCCGGGTCGGGCCACCCGGGGGTGGCCGACCGGACCGGGACCCGACGACCTGTGGTGCGGTGGTGCGGCGGTCGTGCGGGTGGGAGGAGGACCTCCGCTTGCGCACCCGGCTCGCCGGTGAGGGCGGGCACGGGTGGGTCGCCGGACAGGGTACCAGCCGCGGGCGGAGAGGGAGAAACCGGTGATCGTGGGCGCGCGACTGGCCCGGGCGTCCGGTCCCCCCGGCCCGATCATGGTCGGTCCTGCTCGGTGGCGAGCTGCCGGTGCCCTCGCGGGGGCGTCCAGCCGGCCGGGACGACCGCCAGGTCCAGGCCGAGGACGCTGGTCCGGGCCAGGGCCGCCAGCCGGCCGGCGACGGCCTGGGCGACGGCGACCGGGTCCTGGTCCGCGGCCACGGCCACGCTGAGCCGGGCGTCGGTCCCGGGATACGGGCCGATCCAGGCGGCCGAGAGGCCGGGCTCGTGGCCGAGGACCGCGCTCAGCGTCCGGGTGAGCTGCCTGTCGGCGTACGCCGGCACGGTCGGCATCGGCCGAAGCAGCGCGCGGACCTCCCGCTCCCCCAGGACGACGGGCACCGGCCCGGCAAGATCGACCACCAGGTCCTGGGCCCCCTCGGCCTGGGCGACGGCGGCAGCCCGCGACCCCTCGACCGGCACCGGGCGGGACCGCGGGTCCCAGCGCGCCAGGGTGGCGACGCTGGAGAAGACCGGCAGCGCCCGGCGGCCCGCGCCGTCGTCGAGGAGCGCGAGGGCGATGTCGGCCTCCTTGTCGGCGAGGTGGACACCCGCCCCTGGCGCGGTCTCCGTCGCCACTGCCCCGACGGCGGCGAGCACCCGGGCGCCGTGCAGGGCCGCCAGGACCTCCGGCTGGCGGCCGGGGTCCGCCGCGACCGCCTCGAGCGCGTCAGCGAGGTTCGGGTCGGCTCCTCCGGTGTCACCGGCGAACCCCGGGTCGGGGATGCGGCGGTAAGGCTTCGGCACGGGCAACGACGACGTACGTCGTCAGGGCTCGACGATGGCGATGACCGGGCCGCCGCCTGACGGGCCCTGGTGGACGGCCGCCACCGACACGAAGACCGCCGGGTCACCGGTCACCGACGCGACCACGCCGCCGACGCACGACTTGATCTGGCGGTGCCAGTGCACGTCGGAGTCGTCGAGCATGATGTTGCGCCGGTCGCGCACCCTGCCGGTCGGGTCGGCCTCGCACTTGCAGAAGATGTTGACGACCCGGTCGCCCAGGTCGCTGGTGCGCGGGCGCTCCGGCAGGTCGTCGAGGCCCGCGCTGCGGATCGACTCCCACACGCCATCGGCGTCCAGCGCATCCTTCATGACGCTGTGCCCGATGCGGAACCGGCCGCCGACGCCGCGCACGTTGCCCAGGACCACGATCTGCGCCTGGTCCAGCTCGACGCCCGACGAGCAGGACGCGACGGACGAGTAGAGCGAGAGGTCCTTGTGGATCTGCTCGGCCTTGGGCATCTCGATCTCGCCCAGGGCGACCGCGATGCCCAGCGCCGTCGTCGAGTTGGAGACGTCCATCGACTTCAGGGTGTCCTCGGTCCACACGTCCTGGTCACGCCGCTTGGCGTCGGTGATGGTCTCGAGTGTGAGCAGCGGCGTCTTGGTCTGCACATAGTGCACGTCGGCAGGGTCGGTGATGCCGGCCCGCTCCATCGCGACCTTCACCCCGGCCGCGACCTTCTCGACCATCGGGAGGCGGCCGATGTCCTCGGGGTGGATCTGGTCGCTCATCGCGTAGCCGACCGAGAGGCGGGGCTCGTCGGTCGCGGGCACCTTGCCGGGGTCGGTTGTCGCGAAGATCGTCGCGTGCGGCGAGATGACGCCGTCGGTGCCGCCGGACCACACGATGGGGATCTGCTTGATGTCCTCCATCGGCCGCTTGCCCTTGGCCTCGAGCACCTCGCGGAAGGCCCGGTCGGCGATGATCCGGGTGTAGTCGTTGACGCCCCCGTTGCCCTCGGTCTTGCCGATGACGGCGATGACCCGGTCCGCCTCGATCGCACCGTCGTCGATCAGCCGGGCCAGGCCGGACGCGTCGGACACGCTCTCGATCGGGACCTTGTGCACCTCGACGGGCTGCGGGGTGGCCATGTAGCTCACTGCCTCTCGGGCTCGATGACGGTGCCGGCCCTGCCGTGCACGGCCTGCTCGATGTTCTCCAGCGACGAGATGACCGACCGGGTGCCGCCGGCCTCGACGAAGCGCAGGGCTGCCTCGACCTTTGGCCCCATGCTCCCGCTGGCGAAGTCGTGCTCCTTCTGGATGCGGCGCATCTCCTCGGCGCTCACCCGGCCGATCGGATGCTGGTCGTCGGTCCCCCAGCCGAGCACGACGTGCTCGACGTCGGTGGCGATGACCAGCACGTCCACGTCGGCCGACCGCGCCAGCAGCGCGGCGGAGAGGTCCTTGTCGATGACCGCCTCGACGCCGCGCAGGACGCCGTCCCGGCCGCGCACCACCGGGATGCCGCCGCCGCCGGCCCCGAGCACGACGTAGCCGGCCGCGGCCAGCGCGGCGATGGCGGGGGCGTCGAGGATCTCGAGCGGCTCGGGCGATGCGACGACCCGCCGCCAGCCGCGGCTTCCGCGGTCCTCCCATACCTGGCCGTGGTCCATCAGCGCCCGGGCCTGCGGCTCCGGCAGGTAGCGCCCGATCGGCTTGGTCGGCTTGCCGAAGCCGGGGTCCTGGCCGTCGACCAGGGTCCGGGTCACGACGGCGGCGACCCGCGTCTCCAGCCCCCGGGCGGCCAGCGCCGACTCGAGGGCGTCGAGCACCAGGAAGCCGATCGTCCCCTGCGTCTGGGCGCCGCACCAGTCGAGCGGCACCGGTGGGACCACGTGGGCAGCGAGCTCGTTCTTGACCAGCAGGTTGCCGACCTGCGGGCCGTTGCCGTGGGTGAGCAGCACGTCGACGCCCTCGCCGACGAGGTCGGCCACCCGGTCCATGGCGAACCTGATCGCGCGGTCCTGCTCGGCCGGCGCGGCGTCGCCACCCTGGCCGGTCATCGCGTTGCCACCGAGGGCGATCAGCGCGCGCAGCCTGCTCATGCGGTCACCCTAGGGGGCACCCGGTGCGGACCCGAGGCGGCGGTAGCGCGCCAGCCGGGCCGCGAGCCGGGTGCGCGGATCGCGGCGGAGCAGCCCGGTCAGCTCGGCCTCGAGGACGCGGGCCAGCCGGTCCAGGAACGGCCCCGGCTCGTCGGCGGCGTCCGGGTGCTCGGCCACGACCCGGTCCACGACCCCGTCCCGCAGCAGGTCCAGCGAGCGGACGCCCTGGACGGTGGCCATCTCGGCGGCTCGGTCCGTCGTGCGGTGGATGATCGCGGACGCCCCCTCGGGCGGCAGCGGCGAGAGCCACCCGTGCTGGGCGCACACCACCCGGTCGGCGGGCAGCAGGGCGAGCGCTCCCCCGCCCGCCCCCTCGCCGAGGAGCAGGCAGACGGTCGGGGCGTCGAGCAGCACGAGGTCGGCCAGCGAGCGGGCGATCTCCCCGGCCAGCCCGCCCTCCTCGGCCTCCTTCGACAGCGCCGCGCCCGAGGTGTCGATGACGGTGAGCAGCGGCAGCTTGAGCTCGTCGGCGAGCTTCATGCCGCGCCGCGCCTCGCGGAGGCCGGCCGGGCCGAGCGGGGTGCCGGGGCCCTGCCGGGACCGGTCCTGACCGAGCACGACGCAGGGCGCCCCGCCGAAGCGGGCCAGCGTCAGCAGCAGCCCGGCGTCCGTCTCGCCCGCCCCGGTCCCGTGCAGTGGTACGACGTCGCGGGCCGCGTGCCGCAGCAGCTGGCGCACCCCGGGCCGGTCGGGCCGGCGGGAGCGCACGACCGAGTCCCAGGCCGGCCGGTCGGGGACCGGGTCGTCCGCCGGATCCTCGACGTCGGGCGAGCCCTCGAGCGGGGCGGCCAGCACGTTGAGGGCCCGGTCGAGGACATCCGCGATCGCGTCCGGGGCGACCACTGCGTCGACCAGCCCGTGCTCGCGCAGGTTCTCCGCCGTCTGCACCCCTGCGGGGAACTCGGCGCCGTACAGCGCGGCGTAGACGCGGGGCCCGAGGAAGCCGATCAGCGCGCCGGGCTCGGCGACGGTGACGTGCCCGAGCGAGCCCCACGAGGCGAGGACGCCACCGGTCGTGGGGTTGCGCAGGTAGACGAGGTAGGGGTTGCCGTTGGCCTTGTGCCGCCCGATCGCGGCCGAGATCTTCACCATCTGCAGGAACGCGACGGTGCCCTCCTGCATCCGGGTGCCGCCGGACGTGGGCGAGGCCAGCAGCGGCAGCCGCTCGTCGGTCGCGCGCTCGACGGCGCGGACCAGCCGGTCCGCGGCATGCACGCCGATCGAGCCGGCCAGGAAGCCGAACTCGCAGGCGGCCACGGCGACCCGGCGGCCGCGGACCCGGCCCTCGCCGGTGACGACGGCCTCGTCCAGCCCGGTGCGGTCCCGTGCCCGGTCGAGCGCGGCGGCGTACTCCGTGTCGGCCGGTCGCGCCCTGACCGGCTCGTCCCACCGCACCCAGCTGCCCTCGTCGAGGACCGCGCCGATCAGCTCGAGGGCATCGGGGCTGGTCACCGCCCGGCCGCCCCGCCCGCCGGCTCGTCGGTCGGTCCGCCGTCCTGCGCCAGCCACCGGCGCACCGACTCGTCGTGCTGGCCCAGGGTCGGCGGGGCGGTGTGCTCCAGCGCGTCGATCCCGTCGAAGCGCAGCGGCGGGCCGGGCAGCGTGATCCGGCCGGCCGTCGCGTGCTCGACCTCGACCAGCAGCCCCTGCGAGCGCGTCTGCTCCCAGCCGTAGACCCGGTCCAGCGACCGCACCTCTCCGGCGGGCACCCCCAGCTCGGCCAGCTTCGGCAGCAGGTCGGCGAGGGCGTACGTCGCGAAGGCGCTGTCGAGGGCCGCGTTGACGGCGTCCCGGTTGCGCACCCGCTCCGCGTTGGAGGCGAAGCCGGGCTCGTCGAGCGGCAGGTCGAAGGCCGGCGCGAGCCTGCGCCAGAGGCCCTCGCTGCCGACGGCGATCTGCAGCAGCCCGTCGGCGCAGTGGAAGAGGCCGTAGGGGCAGATCGACGGGTGGTGGTTCCCCTGGCTGTGCGGGACCTCGCCGGTGACGGTGTAGCGGGTGCCCTGGAAGGCGTGCACCCCGACGATGCCCGCCAGCAGCGAGGTCCGGACGACACGGCCCTTGCCGGTGCGGTCCCTCTCGTGCAGGGCGGCCACCGCGCCGTAGGCGCCGTACATGCCGGCGAGCAGGTCACCGATCGGCACCCCGACCTTGGTGGGGTCGTCCGGCCCCGGACCAGTGAGGGACATCAGGCCGGCCTCCCCCTGGGCGATCTGGTCGTAGCCTGCCCGGCCGCCCTCAGGGCCGTCGTGGCCGAACCCGGTGATGGAGAGCACGACGAGACGCGGGTTCAGCTCGTGCAGCACCTCGACGGGGAAGCCGAGCCGGTCGAGCACCCCCGTCCGGAAGTTCTCGACGAGCACGTCGGCCCGTCGGACCAGCCCGGTCAGCAGCTCCTTGCCCTCGGCGGACTTCAGGTCGGCGGTCACCGACTCCTTGTTGCGGTTGCAGGAGAAGAAGTAGGTGCTCTCGCCGTGGTCGGCCACCTGCCCGGTGTCGTCGACGAACGGCGGGCCCCAGCCGCGGCTGTCGTCACCGCCCCCGGGGGTCTCGACCTTGATGACCCGTGCGCCGAGGTCACCCATCATCATCGCCGCGTGCGGGCCGGCGAGCGCCCGGGAGAGATCGACGACGAGGACTCCGCTGAGGGGACCGCTCATGCCGGTGCAGCCTGTCACACGGCGCGGCGGCTCCCGGGAGACTCAGCGGCCGCGCAGCTTGGCCAGCGCCTCTTCCAGGATCGCGGCCCCGTCGGCCTCGGTCCGGCGCTCCTTCACGTAGGCCAGGTGCGTCTTGTACGGCTCGGTGCGCGGCGGGGACGGCGGGTTGTCGCGGTCCTGCCCGGCGGGGAACCCGCACCGCGGGCAGTCCCAGACCTCGGGGGCTGTCGCCTGGGTCTCCTCGGCGAAGCTCGGCTTGGTCTCGTGGCCATTGGCGCACCAGTAGGACAGCCGGAACCGGGGCGCGGCCTCGCCGCGCTCGGCCTCACCCATGGGGCCCGCACCGACACGGCTGCCCCGGATCGCGTTACCGCTTGCCACGTTCGTCGCTCCCCAGCTTCTCGAGGTGTTGTGCCGGCCCGTCCACCCGCGGACGGTCAGTTCTTGAGCAGCAGCCCCAGTCCGATGATCGAGGCGAGCCACAGGATGCCGATGCCGATCGTGAGCCGGTCCAGGTTGCGCTCGACGACGGACGAGCCGCCGAGGGAGGACGAGACACCGCCCCCGAAGAGGTCGGACAGCCCACCGCCCTTGCCCTTGTGCAGGAGCACGAGCAGCACCATCAGCAGGCTCGTGATGACGAGCACGATCTGGAACGCGATCTCCACGCTGGCTCAGCCTTACGTTCGTCAGGACCGGGAGGGACCAGGGTACGTCACCGGTCGGCCGGACAGGTCAGGACGCCGCGAGCTCCTCGGTCGACGTGCGGTAGCGGACGATGCCGACGAACTCGTCCGGGTCGATGCTCGCACCGCCGACGAGCGCGCCGTCCACGTCCTCCTGGGCCATGATGCCGGCCACGTTGGCGGCCTTGACCGAGCCGCCGTAGAGGATGCGCACACCGTCGGCCAGGTCGCCGGAGTAGAGCTCGGCGAGCCGGGTGCGGATCGCCGCGCAGACCTCCTGGGCGTCGTCCGGGGTGGCCACCTCGCCGGTGCCGATCGCCCACACCGGCTCGTAGGCGATGACGATGGTCCGCGCCTGCTCGGCCGGGACGCCGTCGAGGTCGGCGGCCAGCTGGTCGGCGCAGTGCCCGACGTGGCCGCCCTCCTGGCGCACCTGCAGCGGCTCGCCGACGCACAGGATCGGGACCAGCTTCTCAGCACACGCCGCCTTCACCTTGGCGTTGACCAGGGCGTCGTCCTCGCCGTGGTCCGCCCGGCGCTCGCTGTGCCCGACGACGACGTAGCCGCAGCCCAGCTTGGCGAGCATCGAGGCTGCGATGTCGCCGGTGTGGGCGCCCGGTGGGTGCGGTGAGACGTCCTGCGCGCCGTACCGGATGCGGTACTTGTCGCCGTCGACCAGCGTCTGCACGGAGCGGATGTCGGTGAACGGCGGGAGCAGCACCACCTCGACGGCGTCGTGGTCCTCGTCGGTCAGCGAGAAGGCGAGCTTCTGGACCAGCGCCAGGGCCTCGAGGTGGTTGAGGTTCATCTTCCAGTTGCCCGCCATCAGCGGGGTGCGTGCCATGGGTCTAACGACCTCCGTCGCTGTCAGCGAGCGCGTCCAACCCCGGAAGGTCCTTGCCCTCGAGGAGCTCGAGGCTGGCACCGCCTCCGGTGGAGATGTGGCCGAAGGCGCCCTCGTCGAACGCCAGCTTGCGGACGGCCGCGGCGGAGTCGCCTCCGCCGACCACGGTCAGCCCGCCGGCAGCGGACACCTCGGTGAGCGCCTGGGCGACCGCGCGGGTTCCCTCCGCGTAGGGCGCCAGCTCGAAGACGCCCATCGGGCCGTTCCAGAAGACGGTGCGCGCGTCGGCGATCCGCCCCGCGAACAGCCGGCCGCTCTCGGGGCCGATGTCGAGGCCGTAGCGGTCGGCCGGGATCGCGTCGACGGCGACCACCTCGTGCTCGGCGTCGGCCGAGACCTCGGTGGCGACGACGACGTCGACCGGGAGCACGATCTCGACACCCTTGGCCTCGGCGCGCTCGAGGTAGCCCCCGACGGTGTCGAGCTGGTCCTCCTCGAGCAGGCTCTTGCCGACCTCGTCGCCCTGGGCCTTGAGGAACGTGAAGACCATGCCGCCGCCGATCAGCAGCCGGTCGACCGAGCCGAGCAGGTTGTCGATGACGCCCAGCTTGTCCGAGACCTTGGAGCCGCCGAGCACGACGACGTACGGCCGCTCGGGATCGCCGGTGAGACGGCGCAGAACCTCGGTCTCGACCTCGACCAGCTCGCCGGCCGCGTGCGGCAGCCGCCGGGGCACGTCGTACACGCTGGCGTGCTTGCGGTGCACGGCACCGAAGCCGTCACCGACGTAGACGTCGGCGAGAGCGGCGAGCTGGTCGGCGAACGCGCCGCGCTCCGCGTCGTCCTTGCTCTCCTCGCCTGCGTTGTAGCGAAGGTTCTCGAGCAGGGCGATGTCGCCGTCGCCCAGCCCGTCGACGGCTGCCCTGGCGCTGTCGCCGACGGTGTCGGTGGCGAACTCGACCGGCCGGCCGAGCACCTCGGCCAGCCGCTTCGCGACCGGGGCGAGGCTGTACTTCTCCACCGGCCGGCCCTTGGGCCGTCCCAGGTGCGCGCACACCACAACGCGGGCACCGCGGTCGGCGAGGTCGGCGATGGTCGGTGCACTCGCCCGGATCCGGCCGTCGTCGGTGATGGTGCTGCCGTCCAGCGGCACGTTGAGGTCCGAGCGGACGAGGACGCGCTTGCCTCGGAGGTCCCCTAGGTCGTCGACGGTCTGCACGGTGCCGGTCAGAGCGACGCGCCGACGAGCGACACGAGGTCGACGAGGCGGTTGGAGTAGCCCCACTCGTTGTCGTACCAGCCGACCACCTTGACCTGGTCGCCGATCACCTTGGTGAGCTTGGAGTCGTAGATGCACGACGACGGGTCGGTGACGATGTCGCTCGACACGATCTCGTCCTCGGTGTAGGTCAGGTAACCCTTGAGGGCGCCGGCGGCCGCGGCCTGGTAGGCGGCGTTGACCTCCTCGACGGTGGTGTCGCGGCCCACCGTGACGGTGAGGTCGGTGGCCGAGCCGGTCGGGACGGGGACGCGGAGCGCGTAGCCGTCGAGCTTGCCCTTGAGCTCGGGAAGGACCAGGCCGATCGCCTTCGCCGCCCCGGTGCTGGTGGGCACCACGTTGAGCGCCGCGGCGCGGGCCCGGCGCAGGTCCTTGTGCGGCCCGTCCTGCAGGTTCTGGTCGGCGGTGTAGGCGTGGATCGTCGTCATCAGGCCGCGCTCGATGGTGAACGTGTCGTGCAGGACCTTGGCCAGCGGGGCGAGGCAGTTGGTCGTGCAGGAGGCGTTGCTGATGATGTGGTGCTTCACCGGGTCGTAGTCGCCGTCGTTGGCACCGAGGACGACCGTGAAGTCCTCGTTCTTGGCCGGGGCCGAGATGATGACCTTCTGCGCACCACCGTCGAGGTGAGCCTTTGCCTTGGTCGCGTCGGTGAAGAAGCCGGTGGACTCGATGACGACGTCGGCGCCCAGCTCCTTCCAGGGCAGTGCGGCCGGGTCGCGCTCCTCGAGCGCGCGGATCTTGCGGCCTCCGACGACGATGTTCTCGTCGTCGTAGCTCACGTCCTCGGTCAGCCGGCCCAGGATGCTGTCGTACTTGAGCAGGTGGGCCAGCGTCTTGTTGTCGGTCAGGTCGTTGGCACCGACGACCTCGATGTCGGCGCCCTGAGCGAGGACGGCGCGGAAGAAGTTGCGGCCGATGCGGCCGAAGCCGTTGATGCCCACCCGAACAGTCACGACGATCTCCTCCAGCGCTCTCGGTCATCCGTCCAGGTCCGACCCTACCGAGAGGCCACAGGGCCGTCGTCGGGCCGCCTCACCTGGCGAGATGCCCGCCCGCTCTTCCGCGGATCGCGCTGATGTCACGCGTCGAGCATGTCCGGCGTCAGGTTGGCGTCGGTCCCGGGGATGCCCTGGTCGGCGGCCCGCTTGTCGGCCATCGCGAGCAGCCGCCGGATCCGACCGGCGACGGCGTCCTTGGTCATGGGCGGGTCGGCCAGGGTGCCCAGCTCCTCGAGGCTGGCCTGCTTGTGCGCCAGCCGCAGCTCGCCGGCCACCCGCAGGTGGTCGGGGATGTCCTCGCCGAGGATCTCCAGAGCGCGCTGTACCCGCGCACCCGCCGCGACGGCCGCCCGGGCCGAGCGGCGCATGTTGGCGTCGTCGAAGTTGGCCAGGCGGTTGGCGGTCGCCCGCACCTCGCGGCGCATCCGCCGCTCCTCCCACGCCAGCACGCTGTCGTGGGCGCCGAGCCGGGTGAGCATCGCACCGATCGCGTCACCGTCGCGGACCACGACCCGGTCGACCCCGCGCACCTCGCGCGCCTTGGCGCTGATGCCCAGCCGGCGGGCCGCGCCGACCAGGGCCAGGGCGGCCTCGGGCCCGGGGCAGGTGATCTCCAGGGCCGAGGACCGGCCCGGCTCGGTGAGCGACCCGTGGGCGAGGAAGGCGCCCCGCCACGCCGCCTCGGCGTCGCACGGCGCGCCCGAGACGACCTGCGGCGGCAGGCCGCGGACGGGGCGCCCTCGCCCGTCCAGAAGCCCGGTCTGGCGGGCCAGCGCCTCGCCGTCCTTGGCGACCCGCACCACGTAGCGGCTGCCCTTGCGCAGCCCGCCCGGTGCCACGACCGCGACCTCCGACGGGTGGCCGAAGACCTCGGCGATGTCCTTTCGCAGCCGCCGGGCGGTGGCGCCGTTGTCGACCTCCGCCTCGACGACGATGCGACCCGCGACGATGTGCAGGCCGCCCGCGAAGCGCAGCATCGCCGACACCTCGGCCTTGCGGCAGCAGGGCTTGGTCACCTCGAGGTGGGCGAGCTCGTCCTTGACGGCGGCGGTCATGGCCATGGGCTCACATCCTGTCAGTCGAGAGCGGGTCGAGCCGGGCGAACCGATCCGTTCGTCCCGGTCGGGCGTCCTGGGCAGCGCCAGGGCCGCCCGCGTCGGCACCGGCATCGGCGAAGAGGGCACCGAGGACGGCGCCGAGGCGGTCGGGGTCATGCATCTCGGGCTGGCCGGCGCGGGCCAGGTCGTCGAGCCTCAGCTCGGCCCCAAGCGACCGGGCGACCCGCGCGAGCCGGTCGGGGTGCGGCACGGCGGCCGCGTCGGCGACGACCGCGTCGAGCCGCAGACCGGGGGCGTGCTCCGCCAGCACCTCCAGGTGGGTCTCCGGCGCGAAGCCCGCGGTCTCGCCCGGCTGGGGCGCCAGGTTGAGGACGACCAGCCGGCGGGCGGCGGTCGAGCACAGGGCGTCGGCGAGGTCGGGCACGAGGAGGTGCGGGATCACGCTGGTGTACCAGGACCCGGGGCCGAGGACGACCCAGTCGGCGCTGCGCACGGCAGCCACCGCCTCCTGGCAGGCGGGAGGCCGGTCCGGCACCAGGCCGAGGCCGACCACGCGCCCGGGCGTCGTGGCCACCGCCACCTGTCCACGGACGGTCACCGTGCGCGCCGACCGGCCGGTCCCCTCCGCAGCGGCCACCGGGTCGTCGACCGCCATGACCGCCTCGATGTCCAGCGGCACCAGCGACATCGGCAGCACCCGGCCGTGCGCCCCGAGGAGGCGGGCGACCCAGTCCAGCCCGGCCACCGAGTCACCCAAGAGTTCCCACAGCGCGACGATCAGCAGGTTGCCGACGGCGTGGTCGTGCAGGTCGCCGGCGCTGCGGAAGCGGTGCTGGGCGACCTTGCTCCAGGTCTGCCCCCACTCGTCGTCGCCGCACAGCGCGGCCAGCGCCATCCGCAGGTCGCCGGGCGGCAGCACGCCGAGCTCCCGGCGCAGGCGGCCGCTCGAGCCGCCGTCGTCGGCGACCGTGACGACCGCGGTGAGCGCGTCGGTGACCCGCCGCAGCGCCTGAAGCGACGCGGCCAGCCCGTGGCCACCCCCCAGCGCGACCACCGCCGGTCCGGCGGGACCCTCGGCCACCGGCTCACTCACGGCCGAGGTCCCGGTGGACGACGGTGGCGTCGACCCCGCCGGCGGCCAACCGGGCCACCAGCTCCTCGGCCATCGCCACCGAGCGGTGCTTGCCCCCGGTGCAGCCGATGGCGACCGTCGCGTAGCGCTTGCCCTCGCGCAGGTAGCCCTCGCCCACCAGGGCCAGGACCTGCTCGTAGGAGTCGAGCACCGGCCGGGCACCCGGCTGGGCCAGGACGTAGTCGCGGACCGCTGGGTCCTGGCCGGTCAGCGGGCGCAGCTCGGGCACCCAGTGCGGGTTGGGCAGGAAGCGGCAGTCCAGCACGAGGTCGGCGTCGACGGGCAGGCCGTACTTGTAGCCGAAGGTCATGATCGTGACGTGCAGCCCGGGCGAGACCTGCTCGAAGGACTGCACGACCTTGGCGGCGAGCTCGTGCACGTTGAGGTTGGTGGTGTCGAGCACGATGTCGGCGTCGGCCCTCAGGTCGCGCAGCATCGCCCGCTCCCGCGAGATGCCGTCGCTGAGCATGCCCTCGCCCTGCAGCGGGTGCGGTCGGCGCACCGCCTCGTGCCGGCGGACCAGCGCCTCGTCGGATGCCTCGAGGAAGACGATCCGCGGGTCGGAGCCGCGCACCGCCAGCTGACCCAGCGCCTCGGTCAGGTCGGCGAAGAAGGAGCCGCTGCGGACGTCCACGACGGCGGCGATCCGCGCGACGTCGCCCCGGGCGCGGCCACCGAGCTCGGCGAGGGTGGGCAGCAGCGCGGGTGGCAGGTTGTCGACGACGAACCAGCCGAGGTCCTCGAGCACGTTGGCCGTCGTGCTGCGCCCGGCCCCGGACATGCCCGTGATGATGGCGAGCTCCGGCAGGTGCGGGGCGGCGTCCGGGCGCGCCTCGGCGGCGGTCACGGGTGGGTCCCTCCGGTCGTACGGTCGTCCGGTCGGTCATCCGCGCCGTCGTCGAGGACCTCGCCGGTGGCCATGTTGACCCCCGCCGGGACGTCGGCACCGGTCGCGAGCGCGGCGACCACTGCGGCCGCCGTGCGCGGTCCCACACCGGGCACGGTGGCGATCTCGGCCGCCGAGGCGGCGCGGAGCCGCTTGAGCGACCCGAACTGCTTGAGCAGAGCCTTGCGCCGGGTCTCGCCCAGCCCCGGTATCCCGTCCAGCGCGCTGGCGGTCATCGACCGGGACCGGCGCCCGCGGTGGTGGGTGATGGCGAAGCGGTGCGCCTCGTCGCGCACCCGCTGCAGCAGGTAGAGCCCCTCGCTGGTCCGCGGCATCACGACCGGGTAGGCCACGCCCGGCAGCCATACCTCCTCGAGCCGCTTGGCCAGGCCGCAGAGTGCGACGTCGTCGACGCCGAGCTCGTCCAGGGCCCGCTGGGCCGCGGCGACCTGGGGCGCACCGCCGTCGACCACGACCAGGTTGGGGGCGTACGCGAACTTGCGCGGGCGGCCGGTCTCGGGGTCGATGCCGGCCGGGACCTCCGGCGCATCGACGCCGGTGCCCGCGGCGGTCTCCTGGAGGTCGCCGGTGCGGGAGCGCTCGTCGACCAGCCGGCGGAACCGGCGGCTGACCACCTCGTGGATGGCGGCTACGTCGCCGCCGGCGCCCGGCCGGTCGCCCTGGCCTCTCACGACGAACCGGCGGTACTCGCTCTTTCGCGCGAGGCCGTCCTCGAAGACGACCATCGACGCCACGACCTCGCTCTCCTGCAGGTGGGACACGTCGAAGCACTCGATGCGCAGGGGGGCCTCGTCGAGCCCCAACGCGTCCTGGATCTCCTGCAGCGCGAGGCTGCGCGCGGTCAGGTCGCTGCCCCGCTTGGTCTTGTGCAGCGCGAGCGACTGGCCGGCGTTGCGAGCGACGGTCTCCATCAGTGCCCGCTTGTCGCCGCGCTGCGGCACCCGGAGGGAGACCGGCCGCCCGCGCAGGCCGGTCAGCCAGTCGGTGACCGCCTCGGCGTCGGGTGGCATGGCCGGCACCAGCACCTCTCGAGGCACCGCGTCACCGCTCTCGCCGCCATAGACCTGCTGCAGGAAGTGCTCGACCAGGTCGCCGGTCGTCAGGTCCTCGACCTTCTCCACGACCCAGCCGCGCTGGCCGCGGACCCGGCCGCCGCGGACGTAGAAGACCTGGACCGCCGCCTCGAGCGGGTCCTCGGCGAAGGCGACCACGTCGGCGTCGGTGCCGTCGCCCAGGACCACCGACTGCTTCTCGATCGCCCGCTCCAGCGCCTTGACGTCGTCGCGCAGGCGGGCAGCCCGTTCGTACTCCTGGTTGGCGGCGGCGACCTGCATCTCCTTCTCGAGGCGACGCAGGTAGGTCCCGGTCTGGCCGGCCATGAAGTCGCAGAAGTCGTCGACGATCCGCCGGTGCTCCTCGGCGCCGACCCGGCCGACGCAGGGAGCCGAGCACTTGCCGATGTAGCCCAGTAGGCAGGGGCGGCCGACCTGACCGGCCCGCTTGAAGACCCCGGCGGAGCAGGTGCGGGCCGGGAAGACCCGCAGCAGCAGGTCCAGGGTCTCGCGGATGGCCCAGGCGTGGGAGTACGGCCCGAAGTACCGGACCCCCCGCTTCTTCGGTCCGCGCATGACCTGCAGCCGGGGGTACTCCTCGTTCAGCGTGACGGCCAGGCTGGGGTAGCTCTTGTCGTCCCGGTAGCGGATGTTGAAGCGGGGGTCGAACTCCTTGATCCAGCTGTACTCCAGCTGGAGCGCCTCGACCTCGGTGCTGACGACGGTCCACTCGACGCTGGCCGCCGTGGTGACCATCGACTGGGTCCGGGCGTGCAGGTTGGCCAGGTCCTGGAAGTACGAGGAGAGCCGCGGCCGCAGGCTGCGGGCCTTGCCGACGTAGATGACCCGCCCGCGCTCGTCACGGAACCGGTAGACGCCCGGCTGCTCCGGGATGGACCCCGGCGCAGGACGGTACGACGCCGGGTCAGCCACCCGACAACCCTACGACCGGCGTGCGTCACCCGCAGGCCGCACCGCACCCGTCTCAGGGACGCCCGCGCCGGACGACGAGGTCAGGACCTGACGACCTGGTCGCCCTCGACCGTCACCGCGATCTCCCGCAGCGGGCTCGGCGCCGGGCCGCCCTGCACGCTGCCGTCGAGCGCGCTGTACGTGCTGCCGTGGCAGGGGCAGGTGATGGTGTTGGCCTTGACACTCGCCACGGTGCACGACTGGTGCGTGCAGACCGCCGTGAAGGCCTTGAACTCCCCCGACGCCGGCTGGGTCACGACGATCTTCTTGTCGTCCAGCACGACGCCGCCCTTGACCGGCACGTCGGCCGTGGCGACCAGCCCACCGCCGCCACCTCCACCCGCATCCTCGTCGGACTCGGCTGCCGACGACGAGGTGCCGGCCGGCGTGCTCGAGGATCCGCCGGACCCCTGGTCGGAGGAGTCGGTCGCCGTGTCGTCACCGCCGCAGGCCACGAGGAGGGCGCCGGCGCCGGACACGGCCGCCACCCGCAGCACCCGGCGGCGGGACAGCTCGGTCAGGGTGGTCTCGGAAGTGGTGTCTGGTGTCAGCTCGGGCATGACCCCCGCAACGAGCGGGACGGTGCCGGAGTTTCCGGCACGACGAGGTTCCGCCCGGCGGTCAGCCGGCCGCCGCGCTCGGCGGGTCGATGATGCCGTCGCGGATGGCCACCGAGAGGGCCTCGAGCTTGGAGTGCGCACCGAGCTTGATCAGGATGCTCTGCACGTGGTTGCGCACGGTGTTGACCGAGATGAACAGCCGGGTGGCGATGGCACCGTTGGTGAGGCCTTCGGCGATGAGCTGCAGGATCTCGCGCTCTCGGGAGGTGAGGTCGTCGGCCGGCTTGTCGTACTGGTGGTGCAGCCGGTGGAGCAGCCGGGACAGCAGGTCGGAGCTGACCATGATCTCCCCGGCAGCCGCCGTACGCACCGCGGAGACGAGCTCGTCGAGCGGGCTGGTCTTGAGGATGAAGCCGGCGCAGCCCGCCTCCGTGGCCGCCACCAGCATCGAGTCGTCGGCCGCGGCGGTGAGCACCACGATGTAGCTCTCGGGTCGGATCGCACGCAGGTCGGCGATCGCGTCGACCCCCAGCCCGTCGGGCAGATGATGGTCGAGGAGCACAACGTCCGGCGTGGTCGTCGCCACCATGTTCTTGGCCTGCACCAGGGTGCCGGCCGTACCCACGACCTGGAAGTCCGGCTGGGCGGACAGTGCCAGCCGCAGGCTGTCGGCGAACATGTCGTGGTCGTCGACGATCAGCAGCCTGGTCGGTGGGCCGGCCGGGCTCGAGCCCCTGTTCGCGCCAGTCACCGGTGGACCCACTGTCAGCCTCCCCCCGACCCCTTGTTGCTCGACGTCGTCGTCAGCCCTGCTCTCACACCCTGCCACGGCCGGGCCACGCAGCGTACGGCTACCGGTGAGTAGTGCGTCCGCGTCACGACCGGCCCTCCCGGGTTGCGCGGCGGCCCGCCAGAGGCACTAGGCGAGGATCGTGCCGATGAGTCTGTCGGTACCGTGCCGGGCGCGGCAGCGTTGAGGACGTCGGACGACACGGCCCTGTCGAAGACACGGCAGGACCCTGCCCCGTGTCGTCCGTACCGCCGGGTCGGGGCCTGCCCCCAGCTCCCTGCCCGGCCCCGCCCACCGAGCGGCGGGTGTGCATCCCCCGTGGCCGCCCGCCGCTCGGAGGCGTGTCCGGGCTGCTCGTGGTCAGCCCGCCTTGCGCGCCGTACGCCGCGGTGCCCGCGCCCGCTTCGCGGGCCTAGCCGTCTGCCCCAAGACGTTCTTGAGGAAGACCCCGGTGTGGCTCTCCGGCACCGCCACGATGTCTTCGGGCGTGCCCTCCGCGACGACGGTGCCACCCCCCGAGCCACCCTCGGGGCCCATGTCGATGACCCAGTCGGCGGTCTTGATGACGTCGAGGTTGTGCTCGATGACGATGACCGTGTTGCCCTTGTCGGCCAGCCCCTGGAGCACCCGGAGCAGCTTGTAGATGTCCTCGAAGTGCAGGCCGGTGGTCGGCTCGTCGAGCACGTAGACGGTGCGGCCGGTCGAGCGCTTCTGCAGCTCGGAGGCGAGCTTGACGCGCTGCGCCTCCCCGCCGGAGAGGGTCGGCGCCGGCTGACCGAGCCGGACGTAACCGAGACCGACGTCGTTGAGCGTGGTGAGGTGGCGCGCGATCGCGGGGACCGCGGCGAAGAAGTCGGCGGCCTCCTCGATCGGCATGTCGAGGACCTCGGCGATGGTCCGGCCCTTGAAGTGCACCTCGAGGGTCTCGCGGTTGTAGCGGGCTCCGTGGCAGACCTCGCACGGCACGTAGACGTCCGGCAGGAAGTTCATCTCGATCTTGATCGTGCCGTCGCCGGAGCAGGCCTCGCAGCGGCCGCCCTTGACGTTGAACGAGAACCGGCCGGGCTGGTAGCCGCGGATCTTGGCCTCGGTGGTCTCGGCGAACAGCCGCCGCATGTGGTCGAAGACGCCGGTGTAGGTGGCCGGGTTGGACCTCGGTGTCCGCCCGATCGGGCTCTGGTCGACGTGGACGACCTTGTCGACGTGCTCCAGCCCCTTGATCTTCTTGTGCCGTCCCGGCACCGTCCGGGCGCCGTGCAGCCTCTGGGCCAACGCGGTGTAGAGGATGTCGTTGACGAGGGTCGACTTCCCGGACCCTGACACCCCGGTCACGGCGACGAAGCAGCCCAGCGGGAACGTCACGTCGATGGTCTGCAGGTTGTGCTCCCGCGCGCCGACGACGGTCAGGTCGCGGCCGCGCGTGCGGGGCCGCCGGATCTCGGGGGTCGGGATGACGGTACGTCGCGCGAGGTAGGCACCGGTCAGCGAGTCGTTGCTGGCCAGCAGGTCCTCGACCGTGCCGGAGACCACGATCTGGCCGCCGTGCTCGCCGGCGCCCGGCCCGATGTCGACGACCCAGTCGGCGGTGCGGATCGTGTCCTCGTCGTGCTCGACGACGATCAGCGTGTTGCCCAGGTCGCGCAGCCGGGTCAGCGTCTCGATCAGCCGGTGGTTGTCACGCTGGTGCAGGCCGATCGAGGGCTCGTCGAGCACGTAGAGCACGCCGACCAGGCCGGCGCCGATCTGCGTGGCCAGCCGGATCCGCTGCGCCTCGCCGCCCGAGAGCGTGCCGGAGGGCCGCTCCAGGGAGAGGTAGTCCAGGCCCACGTCGAGCAGGAAGCCCAGCCGGGCATGGATCTCCTTGACCACCCGCTCGGCGATCTGGCGCTCCCGGTCGGTGAAGTCGACGCTGCGCAGGAAGTCGTCGCAGTCGCGGATCGGCAGCCGGCAGACGTCGGCGATCGAGTGGCCACCGACCAGGACGGCCAGCGACTCCGGCTTGAGCCGGGCACCGCCGCAGACTGGGCACGGCACCTCGCGCATGTAGCCCTCGTAGCGGTCGCGGCTCCAGTCCGACTCGGTCTCGGAGTGGCGGCGCTGCACGAAGGGGATCGCACCCTCGAAACCGGTGTGGTAGCTGCGCATCCGGCCGTAGCGGTTCCGGTACTTGACGTGCACCTGGTAGTCCAGGCCGTGCATGACGGCGTCCTTGGCGCGCGCAGGCAGCTTGCGCCACGGCGTGTCCATGCTGACGTTCATGTCGTCGGCCAGCGCCTGCAGCAGCCGCTGGAAGTACTCGCTCGACGAGGTGCCCGAGGCCCATGGCGCGACCGCGCCCTCGCCCAGCGACTTCTCGTCGTCCGGGACGATGAGCTCGGGGTCGACTTCGAGCCGGGTGCCGATGCCTGTGCACTCGGGGCAGGCGCCGTAGGGCGAGTTGAAGGAGAACGACCGCGGCTCCAGCTCGTCCATCGTCAGCGGGTGGTCGTTGGGGCAGGCGAGCTTCTCGGAGAAGCGGCGCTCCCGGCCCTTGTCCTTGACCGGCAGGTCCACCAGGTCGAGGAGCAGCAGGCCTCCGGCCAGGCCGAGGGCCGTCTCGACCGAGTCGGTGAGCCGGCGCTTGGCGGACGGCTTGACGGAGAGGCGGTCGACGACGACGTCGATCGAGTGCTTGTACTTCTTGTCCAGCTTGGGCGGCTCGGCGAGCGAGACGGTCTCGCCGTCGACACGGGCCCTGCTGTAGCCCTTGGTCTGCAGCTCGCGGAACAGCTCGGCGTACTCGCCCTTGCGGCCGCGGACGACCGGGGCCAGAACCTGGAACCGGGTGCCCTCCTCCATCTCGAGCACCCGGTCGACGATCTGCTGGGGGGTCTGCCGGCTGACCGGCTCGCCGCAGACCGGGCAGTGCGGGCGGCCGGCCCGGGCGAAGAGCAGGCGCAGGTAGTCGTAGACCTCGGTGATCGTCCCCACGGTGGACCGGGGATTGCGGCTGGTGGACTTCTGGTCGATCGAGACCGCCGGGGACAGTCCCTCGATGAAGTCGACGTCCGGCTTGTCCATCTGGCCGAGGAACTGCCGGGCGTAGGCGGACAGGGACTCCACGTAGCGCCGCTGGCCCTCGGCGAAGATCGTGTCGAACGCGAGGCTGGACTTGCCGGACCCGGACAGCCCGGTGAACACGATGAGCGAGTCGCGGGGCAGGTCGAGCGAGACGTCCTTGAGGTTGTGCTCACGCGCACCTCGGACGATCAGCTGGTCCACTCGTGATCCTTCTGGCCGGAGCGGTCAGGTCGCGGACCATGCTAGGTGGCCGCGCCGACAGGTGGCGCCGTCCTCCTGAGGTCCCCACTATGGTCGCCGGCATGAGCGGGGACCCGACCGGCCGGATGGCCGACCTGCAGCGCGCCCTCGACGAGATGGCCGAGGCGACCGACCGCCTGCTGGCCGGCCTGGACCGGCTGACCGAGCGCGACGTACGCGGACCGTCCCTCCTGCCGGGCTGGA
Source organism: Actinomycetes bacterium (assembly GCA_035489715.1). Classification (NCBI taxonomy): domain Bacteria; kingdom Bacillati; phylum Actinomycetota; class Actinomycetes; species Actinomycetes bacterium. Next base: position 1,565 of record DATHAP010000201.1, on the reverse strand, counting down.
CCCGGGCGCACGTCCTGACCCACGTCGCTCGCAACGCCGACGGGCTGGCGGTCCTGGCGCAGAACGCGCGCACCGGTGACGACCGGCCGATGTACCGCGAGGACCGGGACGCCGCCATCGAGGCGGGGGCTGGTCGGGGGCTCGGTGACCTGCGGCTGGACCTGACCGACTCCGCCGAGAGGCTGCTGGAGGCCTTCGCCGACTTCCCGGCCGACGGGCTCGACAGGGAGGTCCACCTGAGGTCCGGGGCGTCGGCCTACGGCTGGGAGATCCCGGTGATCCGGGTCCGCGAGGTCGAGGTCCACCACGTCGACCTGGACGCGGGCTACACGCCTGACGACTGGTCGCCGGAGTTCGCGGCGCGGACGCTGGACCAGCTGGCCGGCTTCTTCCACGACAACCGGGACTGCCCGGTAGGCGTCCTGGCCGCGACCGATGCGGATGGCCGGTGGGAGGTTGCCTCGGCCGGTCCCACCCTGGCCGGGCCACGGTCGGCGCTGGTCGGGTGGCTCATCGGGCGCACGGCCGGCGAAGGTCTGACCCTGGACCCGCCGGGCGAGGTCCCCCGCGCCCCGCGCTGGTCCTGAGGGCGGCGGCTAGCCTCGCGGCGTGAGCTACGACGGACACGTCTCCCCCGGCGGCCCGGCCGCCACCCGCGAGCTGGACGCGCTGACCATCATTAAGGTCTCAGTCGGCTCGATGGACAACAACGCCTACCTGCTGGAGTGCCGGGCGTCCGGTGAGCTGCTGCTGGTGGACGCGGCCGCCGAAGCGAGCCGGCTCCTGGGGCTGGTCGGCGAGCGGCGCCTGGGCCAGGTCGTGACCACGCACCGGCACGGGGACCATTGGCAGGCGCTGGAGCGGGTGGTGAACGCCACCGGTGCGCGCACTGCAGCCGGCCGGGACGACGTGGAGGGCATCCCGGTCGGGACCGACGACCTGCTCGCCGACGGCGACACCGTGACGGTCGGCGAGGTCACGCTCGGCGTCGTCCAGCTAGTCGGCCACACGCCGGGCTCGGTGGCCCTGCTGCACGACGACAGGAGCGGCCACCCGCACCTGTTCACCGGTGACTCGCTGTTCCCGGGCGGGGTCGGCAGGACCACGACTCCCGAGGACTTCGCGTCGCTGCTGGGTGACGTGGAGAGCAAGCTCTTCGGCCGGCTGCCGGACGAGACCTGGTTCTACCCCGGGCACGGCGACGACTCGACCCTGCGTGCGGAGCGGCCGCACCTCGAGGAGTGGCGCGCCCGCGGCTGGTGATCCCGCGCCCTGCCTTGCGCGGCTGGTGATCCCGCGCGTTCCGCGGACGGTGACCGCGCCGGGCCTTGCGGGGGCGACGCGTCAGTGGCCGGCGCCCTGGCCGGAGGTGGAGCGTCACGGTAGCCAACCACGTCAGGAGTTCGCGGTTGAATGTCTCATTTGCCACATTGCGGAGGCGGTTGGTCACAAGGCGTGGTGGCGGTCCGCTCACCAGCCGCGGGCGCGCCACTCGTCGAGGTGCGGCCGCTCCGCGCCCACCGTCGAGTCGTCGCCGTGCCCGGGGTAGAACCAGGTCTCGTCCG
>DATHAP010000200.1 GCA_035489715.1 Actinomycetes bacterium | reverse complement strand
GCTCGGGCACGATGGCGGCGTACGTCCGCGGTGAGCGGAAGTGCGACGTGCCGGTCACCGTGAGCAGAGCCGCGAGCAGGTACGGCGACGCGGAACTCACGACCCCGCGGCGCTCCGGCACCTGGCGATCCTCCCAGACGGCCGGCCGGCCGCCGCGCCCACGGTGCGAGGATCGCGGCCATGCGCGTGCTGCTGCCGACGGCCTCCGACCGGGTCGACCTGCACGAGGTCTACGCCCACCGGGGTGACCGGCCGTGGGTGCGGGCCAACATGGTGACCTCGCTGGACGGCTCGGCGGTCAAGGACGGCCGGTCCGGGGGCCTCGGCGGCCCGGCGGACAAAGAGGTGTTCGGCGTCCTGCGCTCGCTGTGCGACGCCGTGCTCGTCGGGGCCGGGACCGCCCGCGCCGAGGGCTACAAGGCGCCGCGGGCCAAGGAGGCGGACGCCGAGCGCCGCCGCGCTGCCGGCCAGCGTCCGGCGCCGGTGCTCGTCCTGGTGACCCGCGGCCTACACCTCCACCCGGGCTCGGCCCTCTTCGCCGGTGCCGGCGCCGAGCGGACGGTCGTCGTCACGAGCGGATCGTCCGACCGGGCCGCGAGGGACCGGCTCGCCGAGGTCGCCGACCTGGTCGTGGCGGGCGACGAGCAGGTCGACGTGGTCGCCGCGCTGGACGAGCTCGCCCGGCGCGGCCTGACAAGGGTGCTGTGCGAGGGCGGGCCGAGCCTGCTCGGTGACGTCGCGGCAGCCGGGCGGCTCGACGAGCTGTGCCTCACGATCTCGCCGCAGCTCGTCGGCGGCGACGGGCCGCGGGTCGCCCACGGCCCGGACCTCGACGTCGACCTCTCGCCGGCGTCGCTGCTCGAGGCCGACGGCGTGCTGCTGGCCCGCTACGTCCGCCGCTGACCTCGAACTGTCGGAGAATCCGCATGGTCATCGAGCGGATTCCCCGACAGTCCCGCGGCTACTTGGGCGAGGAGTAGATCGGCTCGGTGATGTCGATGAAGGTCGGCGGGCCGTCGGCCAGCGAGGTGAGCTCGTCCATCATCTGCTGCATCTCCGGCGTCGGCTGCTTCTGCTCTCCGGCGCGTGCCTCTGCCTCCGAGGTGAAGTAGTTGACCATGGTCCAGCGCCCGTCCGGGTGACCGATGTTGATGCTGCCGATGATGTCGGGCCGGAACGCCGACCAGTCGGTGTCGTCCTCCTCCATCAGCTTCCATGCGCGCTCGGGATCTGTGCTCCCGCCCTGCATCACCTGGACGAAACGGGCATCCTCGGGGTTGCCCCTGACGTCGACCATCACCCGGTCGCTGTCCTGGAAGGTCGCGTCGCCCTCGATCAGCTTGGCCATCTCGGCCCACCACGCGCCCTGCTCGGACCGGTCGCTGTTGCGCCGGGCCGCCGCCTCGTCCTCGAAGCGGACCACGGCGACCATCGTGCCGTCGGCAGCGACCCCCGCCGTGGTGCCGAGCCAGCCCTGCGCTCCAGCAGACAGCTCGTTCTGCCAGCGATCCATATGCGCCTGCACCGCGGCCCGGTCCGACACCTTGCCCTTGATGACCTGGACGAACATCACGCGCCTCCTTCTCGGCCGATCACTCGGCTCACCGGCCCGCCGGCCCGGCGACGGGCTCGCTTGCGAACGTACGTCCGCCAGGGCTGCGCGTCGAGGGCGTGACGGAAGGCTGTCCGGACGCCCAGGGCAGGCGTAGGTTCCGGGCATGCCTGGATACGGTGACTACGTACCAACTCGCCGCTTCGGACCCGCGCTCGCGATGTCCCCCGACGGGCAGGCCATTGCGTACATCGCCGACACCGACGGCCAGCTCAACCTCACCGTGCACCCTTTGGACGGATCGCTGCCCCGCCAGCTGACCGAGGGCACCGACTGGTCCGTCCGGCAGGTCGGCTGGGCACCCGACTCGGCCACACTCTTCTACGCCGCCGACAGGGACGGCGATGAGTACACCCAGCTCTTCTCGGTGACCCGGGACGGCACGCAGAGCCAGCAGCTGACCGACGACCCGAAGGTCGTGCACCACCTGGGCACCGAGGCGGTCTCGCCGGACGGACGCTGGCTCGTCTTCACCGCCAACGACCGGGAGCCGACCGACCAGGACGTGCTGCTGCGTGACCTGGCCACGGGTGAGGTCCGCCGCCTGCTGCAGCAGGGCGGGTACCTCGACGCCGGGCAGTGGGCGCCCGACTCCTCGGCGCTGATGATCCTGGACTTCCGGAGCAACACCGACTCCGCGCCGATGGTGGCCCGTCTGGACGGCGGGGTGACCTGGTTGCTGCCGGACCGGCCGGGCAAGCACATCGGCGCCGGCTGGAGTGCGGACGGGTCGGCGGTCTACCTCACGACCGACCTGGACCGGGACTTCGTGGCGTTGGTGAGCCTCGAGGTGACGGGCGGCGTTCCGGAGCTCGTCACGGCCCCGGCGTGGGACGTCGAGCACGCAACGGTCGTCGCCGACGGCCGGCTGGCCGTCATGTCTGTCAACGAGGACGGCATGTCCCGCGTGGTGGTCCGCGACCTCGTCACCGGCGTCGAGCGGACCGTCGACGTGCCACGGGGGGTCGTGACCGCCATGTCGGCGGCGCGCGACGGCAGCCGGGTCGGCGTTCTGGCCGCCACCGCCGTCAGCCCGCAGAAGGTCGGGACGGCGAGCCTGCCACCCGAAGCCGGCGACGCGGCCGCGTCATTCACCTGGCTCACCGACGCCGCCCCCACGGGCGCCGAAGCCGCGGCCTTCCGGGAGCCGCAGCTCGTGCGCTACCCGACGCACGACGGTCGCGACATCCCCGCCTACCTCTATCGGCCCGCTGGCGACGGGCCGTTCGGCGTGGTGTTGTCGATCCATGGTGGGCCCGAGTGGCAGGAACGCCCCGACTACGCCTACAACGGGCTCTACCAGTACCTGCTGTCGCGGGGTGTCGGCGTTCTGGCACCGAACGTACGCGGGTCGACCGGCTACGGGACGGCGTACCAGAAGCTCATTCACCACGATTGGGGCGGCGACGAGCTCCGGGACCTCGATTACGCCCACCGCTACCTCACCGGCCTGAATTGGGTGGACCCCGAGCGCATCGGTGTCTTCGGGGGTTCGTTCGGCGGGTTCGCCACGCTGTCCTGCGTCAGCCGGCTACCGGGGCGGTGGGCGGCCGCGGTCTCGATCGTGGGGCCGTCGAACCTGGTCACGTTCGCCACCTCCGTGCCGCCCACCTGGCTGCGCTTCATGGCCGAGTGGGTCGGCGACCCGGACACCGAGGCGGACTTCCTGCGCGGCCGGTCCCCCGTCACCTACGTCGACCAGATCGACACCCCCCTCTTCGTGATCCAGGGCGCCCACGATCAGCGAGTCGTCCAGTCCGAGTCCGACCAGATCGTCGAGCGGCTGATGGCCCGCGGGGTCGACGTCCGCTACGACGTCTACCCGGATGAGGGCCACGGTTTCACCAAGCGGGCCAACGAGGCCAAGGCCCTGTCCGACACCGCCGAGTTCCTCATCGGCTACCTGGCGCGCTGACCTCCCGGCACCCGCGGGCACCGGCGTCGGGCATGATCGGACGAGTGGACCTGCCCGTGACGCCGCCGCTCGGACCGATGCTGGCCAAGTCGGTCAAAGCGATCCCCGAGGGGGACTACCTCTACGAGCCCAAGTGGGACGGCTTCCGGTGCATCGCGTTCCGGGACGGCGACGAGGTCGAGCTGTCCAGCCGCGGCGAGCGGCCGCTGACCCGCTACTTCCCCGAGGTCGTCGAGGCGATCAAGGCCAACCTGCCGGACCGCTGCGTGGTCGACGGCGAGGTGGTGATCGCCACCGGTGACCGGCTCGACTTCGAGGCGCTGCTGCAGCGCATCCACCCGGCCAAGTCGCGGGTGGACCGGCTCGCGGCCGAGACACCGGCCAGCTTCGTCGGCTTCGACCTGCTGGCCGTCGACGACGAGTCGCTGGTCGAGACGCCGTTCGGCGAGCGGCGCACCCGGCTCGAGGCCGCGCTCGCCGGCGCGGAGCCCCCTGTCTTCCTCACGCCGTCCACCGGTGACCTGGCGACCGCCCAGCAGTGGTTCGAGGTCTTCGAGGGCGCCGGTCTCGACGGGGTCGTCGCGAAGAGGACCGGCGACGGCTACCAGCCGGACGTACGCGCGATGTTCAAGATCAAGCACGAGCGCACCGCCGACTGCGTGGTCGCCGGCTTCCGGTGGCACAAGTCCGGCGGGGTCGTCGGCTCGCTGCTCCTCGGCCTGTACGACGACGCGGGCGACCTGCAGCACGTCGGCGTGTCCGCGTCGTTCCCGATGAAGCGCCGCGCCGAGCTGGTGCAGGAGCTCGAGGCGTACGCCGTCGAGGACGTCACCGGGCACCCCTGGGGTGCCTGGGCCGAGGCCGAGGCCCACGAGAAGAGCCGGCTGCCCGGCGCGGTCAGCCGCTGGAACGCGAAGAAGGACCTCTCCTGGGTGCCGCTGCGCCCCGAGCTGGTCGTCGAGGTGGCCTACGACCACATGGAGGGCACCCGGTTCCGGCACACCGCGCAGTGGCGACGGTGGCGTCCGGACCGGGAGCCCGCGTCCTGCACGTACGAGCAGCTCGAGCGCCCCGTACGCTTCGACCTGGCCGACATCCTGTCGCCCCGCTGACGTCAGCGACGGACCGAGAGGACCCCGTGTACCGCATCCTGCTGCTCAGCGAGGACACCCTCGCCGACCACGACGCCGCCCGGATCGCCCAGCTGCACGGGGTCGACGACGTCGAGGTGCACCTGCTCGTCCCGGCCGACGCCGAGCACAACCGGCTGATCGAGGCGCTCGACGAGGTCGCCCTGGGCCGGTTGCGCGACGCGCTGGACGACGACGACCCGACGCGGCAGGAGGCCGAGCAGGATGCGATGCACGCCGTCAACGCCTCGCTGGCCAAGCTGGCGGGCGCCGGGCTCATCGCCCACGGCTCGGTGACCGGCTCGGACCCGGTGCCCGCGGCGGTCGAGGCGGTCCGGCTCGACGACGCCGACGAGGTCATCGTGGTCACCCCGCCGCACATCGTGGAGACCGGGCTGCACCGCGACTGGGCGTCCCGGCTGCGCGACGCGCTGCCGCTGCCGGTCCTGCACGTCGTCTCCGGCACCGACCGGGTGCTGGGCTGAGGCAGCATCCCGACATACCGTCAGGACCAGCCGCCGCCCCCACAGCCCAGAGCAGGTGTCACCGATGCGCCCGACCCGCAGCCTGCTCCGCACGCTGACGGCCTCCTTCGCCCTCGCCCTCGTCCTCGGACTGGTCACCACCGCGGTCCCCGGCGGCGCCCCGCCGGCCCGCGCCGGCACGGTGGCTCCCGACGCCGACGACCCGCTGGTGCGGCTGGTGGTCCGGGCCGACAGCCGGGTGGCCGCCGACCTGGTGACCGCCGTCGCGGGCCGGGCCGGCGCCCGGACGACCGGACGGGTGCCCCGGCTGCACGCGGTCTCCCTCGACGTCCCGGCCGCCGTGGCCGGCTCCCTACGGACCCGCCTGCTCGGCCGGGCCGACGTGCGGTCCGTCGAGCCGGTGCACCAGCGGTGGCTGCTCGAGGAGCCGGCCGACCCGCGCTTCGCCGACCAGCGGACCTACCTGGACGCGATCCGCGCCACCGCGGCGTGGGGCCGTCCGGCGCACGGGTCCCCCAGCGTCCGCATCGCGGTGGTGGACTCGGGCGTCGACGTCACCCATCCCGACCTCGCGGGCAAGGTCGCCGGCACGTTCAACGCGGTGCAGCCGGGCACCGGGGTGCGCGACCTGGTCGGTCACGGCACCGGGGTGGCCAGCATCGCGGCGGCAGCCACCGGCAACGGTGTCGGGATCTCCGGCGCCGGCTACGACAGCGCCCTGCTCGTGGCCAAGGTCGCCGACCGCACCGGCCGGATCTTCACCGACGACCTCGCGGCCGGCATCGTGTGGGCCGCCGACAGCGGCGCGGACGTCATCAACCTCAGCCTCGGCGGGCCGACCTCCGACGCGCTGGAGAAGGCGGCTGTCGACTACGCCCAGCGCAAGGGCGCAGTGGTGGTCGCCGCCGCCGGCAACGACGGGACGACCACCCGGCAGTTCCCGGCGGCCCTCCCCGGCGTGCTCGGTGTCGGGGCGACCACCGTCAACGGGGCGGCGCGGGCGTCCTTCAGCAGCTACGGCCCCTGGGTCGACCTGGCGGCCCCCGGTCGCTCGATCGTCCTCGCCTCCCCCGGTGGCGGCTACGAGCGGGCCGACGGCACGTCGTTCTCCGCCCCGCTGGTCTCCGGAGCGGCGGCCCTGCTCGCGGCGTTCCGCCCCGGCCGCACCGCGGACGAGCTGCGCGAGGCCATCACCGCCGGTGCGACGCCGGCCAAGCTCGGCTTCGCCCGCGGCGTGGTCGACGTCGACGCGTCGCTCGACCTGCTCCCGCCGGCCACGGTCCCCGCTGTGACGGCACCGGCCGACGGGTCGGCGGTGTCCGGGACCGCGACGGTCAGCGTGTCGACCACGGCGCCCCGGGTCCGGCTCGGCCTGGGCGACCTGACCCAGCTCGTCAGCGCGGCGGGCGGGGTCGCGACGGCCGGCTTCGCGACGTACGGCCTCGACGGGCCGCAGACCGTCACGGCCGCCGACTGCAGCCGCATCGACCAGTGCAGCGAGGCACGGACGGCGGTCACCGCGGTGGTCGCCAACGGCGGACCCGTGCTCACCTCCCCGGCCGACGGGTCGCTGCAGGCCGGCGACGCAGTCAGCGCCACCGCGGAGGCGCCGGCCGACGCCGCGGTGCGCTTCACCGTCGAGGGCAGCCGGGTCTCCGTCACCGACGCCAGTGCGCCGTTCGCCGCCGACCTCACGACCGAGCCGCTGGGCGACGGCAGCCACGTCGTCTCGGCCGTGATCTGCCGCCGCGACGGCAGCGTCTGCGACACCGCCCACCCGAGCCGGGCGACGGTCTCCGTCGACCGCCTGCACCCAGGCATCACCGGGCTGTCGGCGACCCGGATCAGCCCGGACGGCGACGGGCGCGCGGACACGACGCAGGTGCGCTACCGGCTGGACCAGCGGGCCAGCGTGACGCTGCGGATCCGCGACGCCGCTGGGCGGGTCGTCACCGCCCGAAGCCTCGGCAGCCTGCCCGCAGGCGGCCACGAGGTGGTGTGGAACGGACGCCGGCGTGGCACGGCGGTGTCGGACGGGGACTACAGCCTGCAGATCGTGACGTCGGCTCCGCCGCAGACCGGGCTCGCCAGCCGTGCCGTCACGGTCGACACGGTGGCGCCGCGGCTGCGCGACGCCGGGCTCAGCGACGAGCGGGTGCTGCCTGTCCGCGACGACTACCTCGACCGGGTCGCCGCGTCAGCGACCCTTGGCGAGGAGTCGCGATGGGTCGCCCTCGAGGTGCGGTCGTCGTCGGGTCGCCTGGTCCGCACCGTGCGCAAGGCCCCGCAGCGCGGGGTCGCGCCCGGTCCGGTGTCCCTGGCCTGGAACGGGCGGGACGCGTCCGGCGACGTGCTGCCCTCCGGCCGGTACGCCGTCCGGCTGGTCGCCCAGGACCTCGCGGGCAACCGCCGGGCCGGCCGGGCCCGCCCGGTGAGCCTGTCGACCCAGCGCCTGGTCAAGCAGAGCGGCTCCCTGACGGTGACCGCCAGGTCGTCGCTCACCGAGTCGTTCTCCGACGACTGCTCGCTGGTCTTCCGGCACACGTCGGGCAAGCGGAAGGGCTGGATCGGCTACGACAGCTCGGCGACCTGCAGCTCCGGCGACGCCTTCGCTGCGGCCGACCACCAGGTGCGCCTGCCCGCAGCGGTCCGCTACGGCACGGTCCGGCTCAGCGCCTCCGGCGGCCGGGGCGACCCGAGGTTCCGCGACGCCGCCCGCGTCGAGCTGCACGACCGCGCCCAGAACATCAGCGACACCGCGTTCCGGCTCGGGCCCTCGGTCGGCACCCACACCGGGCCGTCGGTGCGCGCCGAGCCGCTCCTGATCCGGCACCGGGTGCTGCGCTGGACGACGTCCACGACCGGCGTGGCGTGGTACGACGTCGAGTCGTACACGGTGCGCTTCACCTACTTCGTGCTGCGCTGACCGACCAGGGTGACCCGGTGACCGACCAACCCCGACCGCTGCACCGCGCCGCCCGCGTCGAGGACCGGGTGCACGGGGCCGCCGAGCGCTGGCTGCGGCGGCGCGGCTGGCGGCCACGGGTGGTGCCGTTCATCGGCTACGGCACCGAGGGCTGGGTCCGGGTGCTGGCCAGGGTGCTGCTGGCTCCGCCGGACACCGCGACCGGCGAGATCCGGCTGGGCCGCGGCTGGCGGCGATTCCTCACCGCCACGGCGGCCGACGTGCCGGTGACGGTGCGGGTCGGTGGCCGCGAGCACCAGGTGGTCAGCGGCCGTGGCGGCTACGTCGACGCCGTCCTGGCCGCCGACGTCGCGCCGGGCTGGGTGGAGGCCGAGCTGAGCGCGGACGGGTCGCGGGCGTCCGTGGCAGGGATCCGGGTGGTCGACCCGACCGCGCAGGTCGCCGTGCTCAGCGACATCGACGACACGGTCCTCGTCACCGCTCTGCCCCGCCCGGTGCGGGCGGCCTGGAACACGTTCGTCCGGCACGAGAGCACCCGGCGCCCGGTCCGCGGCATGGCCACCCTCTACCGGACCATCGCGGCCGAGCACCCGGACGCGCCCTTCGTCTACCTCTCGACCGGTGCCTGGAACGTGGCACCGGTGCTCGAGCAGTTCCTCGCCCGGCACGCGTTCCCACCCGGCCCGCTGCTGATGACCGATTGGGGCCCTACGCCGGACTCCTGGTTCCGGTCCGGCCGGGAGCACAAGCGCCGAGAGATCCGCCGCCTGCTCGACGACCTGCCGGATGCGCAGTGGCTGCTCGTCGGCGACGACGGCCAGCACGACCCGGAGATCTACGCCGAGGCCGCGGACGAGGCGCCGGACCGGGTGCGCGCCGTGGTCATCCGCCAGCTGAGCCCGGCCGAGCAGGTGCGCACCCACGGCACCCCGGAGCCGATCCGGGAGCCCGCGTCCCGACCCCGGCACCGGCCGCACCAGGAGGTGCGCGCACCGGACGGCTTCCGGCTGCTCTCCGCGCTGCGGGACCGCGGCATCCTCGGCGGCCCCTAGACCGTCGCCCCCGGAGTACGGCGTCAGGCCGTCGCCTCGGCGACGAACGCGTTGTCGGTCGTGATCTCCAGGAGCATGGACTGGTCCAGCGACACCGACACGACGTGCTCGCGCGACACCACGTGCGCCTTGTGCCCGTCGAGCAGGATCACGCAGAACCGGTCGATGCCCCCGACGAGGACGTGCACGAACGCGCGGCCGGTCGTGGTCTCCACGTCCACCCGCATGCCTCGTTGATGGGCCACGTCCAGCGCGAACCCCACGGTCACCATCGTGCTGCTCTGCACGCCGCCGCCCTTCAGCCCCCGAGCCGGTTGGTGCCCGTCGCACCGAGTCTGGTTGTCCATCGACCTGAACTGCCGGGGACTCGCCTGATCCGCGCCAGAACCACCCGACCGGTCTTCCGCCGCCCACTGATGGACCGGCTCCGCCCTAGTCAGCCCGGGCCATCCGATTCGGCCGAACCGCCCCACAGATCGTGACCGAGCCGGGCGTAACCGGACGAGTCACCTCTCGTTGTCCAGCACAGCCGAGGCCGCAGCCGCAGGCCGGTGACCAGGACACAGGCGACTCGGCTAGGAAGGGCTAGGACGGCCGGACATGGGTGGTGGGGTGCACGGACAGCGACGGGCGTCCCTCGCTGAGCGAGTCCGTCGAGGAGCTGGCGGAGCCGGGCCGACTCGCTGGGGGCCGCCCGGCGGGCGGGCGACCTGCGGGCCGCGGCCGAGCACCTGCGCGCCAAGGAGGCCCGACCGGTCGTCGTCGACGTACGCGCGGAGGCGCCCACCCGGCACCGACGCCCCGCAACGCGGTGGCTCGGTTGCGGGCGGTGCTGCGCGGGGTGCCGGCCCTTTGCGCCGGCGGGTGCGGTGACAGGTCCGCGAGTCGTCACGCGCCGGCCACCTGGCGACCAGCGACCCGTAACCCCGGGCCGCCACGCTGCGGCCATGACACCCTTCGTCGTGTCGTGGTTCCGCTTCCGGCACACCCGTGGTGGACGCCGCCGCTGTGGCTGCTGGATCTGCACGGGCGGCTGACTCATCCCCCCGTCGCATGATCCTGCATGGTCAATGCGGGTCATCTGCGGCGCGGCGCGGCCTCCTCCGGCCCGGCAGGTTCCATGCTCGAGGTCATGGCGTACACCTCCGAGCCCGCCGGGCTGCACATGGCGCTGTGCTGCGGGTGCGGCTCCGTGCGGGTGGTCGAGCTCTCCGGCGCACCTCCGACGTCCTACGAGCAGCTGGTCCCGCGGCAGCGGGCCGTCGCGCCGGCCGACTGCGACACCTGCGGGACCGTCACCGACCACGCCTACGTCAGGAACTCCCCGCCGGACGAGAGGGCGACGGCGACCGTCCGGCGTCTGGTGGCGCGGCTGGCGGGGATGGGCGTCGCGGTAGGACACCTGTCGGAGGACCGCCTCGACCTCGCTCCCGACGTGCGCGCCGTGGTGGTCGAGCTGGCGGACGGATGGCGCGGGATCGCCCTGCGACCCGGCCTGCCGTCGGCCGAGGTCGTTGCGACCCTCAGGGCTGCCGGCGCCGCGCTGTTCTCCGAGGACGGCTGGGTGGCGGCTTCCACCGGCAGTCGCAGCGTCACCGTTCGCTGACCTCGGCGGCGCTGCCGTCGATGCCGCCGACGTCCCAGCTGAAGCCGGGTGGCTCGGGGACGCACGACGTGCGCGCCGTCTCGCGCAGGGCATCGGCGGTCGGCTGCTGTGACGGGTCGGTCACCCGGTTCAGGGTCTCGCTCGGGTCGAACTCGTGGTCGTACAGTTCCTCGAAGCCGTCACCCCACCGCACGAAGAGCCAGCGCTCGGTGCGCACGCCGCAGAAGCCCGGGTGCGGGACGGACCCGTCGAGCCGGTGCCAGGGCCGGCCCTCGAGCACGACGTGATCACGCGCCGGCGGGGCCATCAGGTCCACACCGCTGGTCGGCATCGCCGCGCCGGCGGCCCGCAGGATCGTCTCGGTGACGTCCACCGTGGAGACCAGCCGCCGGTCGACGGCACCGGCCGCCACGTGGCCGTCCCACCGGAGCAGGAGAGGCACGTCGGTGGCGAAGCGGTAGGGCATGTCCTTGCCGATGGTGTGGTGGTCGCCGATCAGCAGCCCGTTGTCCGACATGAAGACCACCAGGGTGTCGGCGAGCCGCCCGGACCGACGCAGCGACCGCAACACACCCGCCACTGCGTCGTCGACGGCCAGCAGCATCTCCTGCTGTCTGGTCCGGATCGCGTCGATGGCGCGCTGGGGCACCCTCGGCCGGTCGCGGAGGAACGGCGGCTTGTCGCGGACCGAGTGGGTGACCGAGTCCGGTCGGTAGGACGGCAGCTCCAGCGTGGCCCGGTGGCGGCGGGGCGGCCGGTAGGGCTTGTGCGGGGCGAACGGCGTGAACATCAAGAAGAGCGGCTGGTCGGCCGGCGTCCGCTGGACGAAGCGGGCGGCACGGGCACCGAGCACGTCGGTCGAGTAGTCCTCCACGTGGGAGCCCAGCACGCTGCCGTCGGTCAGCGTGTAGTCGAGGTAGCCGCCGGTCTCGGTCGCGAAGGTGAGGAAGAGGTCCCACCCGGGCGGCCGGTGCCCCGCGGGCGCCCCGTTGTCGTTCTGCGCGAACCCGTTGAAGTACTTGCCGACCAGCCCCGTGCGGTAGCCGTTCGCCTGCAGCGCGGTCGCGAGGGTGCGCTGCTCGTTGCCGTTGGCGAGAAAGGCGCGCCACCCCCCGTTCGGTGCCGTGTTGCCGTAGACGCCGGTGTCGCGGGCGTATCGCCCGGTCACGATCGAGGCCCGTGAGGGGCAGCAGGTCGGGGTGGACGCGACGGTCCGGGTGAACCTGGTGCCCTTGTCGCGAATCTGTCGGGTCACCGTCGGCATCCACCGGACCGTGTCCGGCCGCTGGTCGTCGGTCAGGACGAGCACCACGTCCGGCGGGCGGTCAGCGGCGGTCGTCTCCGGCGGGCGGTACGGCGCCGAGCCCGCCAGGGCCGCCGCATCCACCTGGGTGAACTCGGTGCGTCCGCCCTCGACGGCGACCAGCAACCCGGCCGCCAGGACGGCAGCAACCATGGCAGCAGCGACCGCAGCAGTCCTGCGCAGCACGGCTCTCCCCCACGCCCCCGGGGACCGGGCCGGTCCTGCGGGCCGGTCAACACCGTCCCCCTCGACTGGCAGCAAGGACGCCGGCCGGGGCGCGCCGGTTCCCAGCGGTCAGGCCTCCTGCGTCGTGGCCGACGCTCTTCCGGGTCGGCGCGGCCGTCTGGGGCAAGGATGGGCCCAGGTCACCCGCCGACAGACCCCCCGCAAGCGACCTGGGCTCGCTCCAAGATGGTCCGACATCACCAGGCGTCATATCACCCGATGGTCTTCATATTTTACCCTTTCCGTCCGGCCCTATCGGGCGCACGGTGGAGGTACGGGGCGCGAGCGCGCGACAGGTCGCCCCCCTCCTGGCGCGTTCGCGCTTCGTCGCGCCACTGGCCGGCGTCCTCTGTGTCCGGTC
>DATHAP010000199.1 GCA_035489715.1 Actinomycetes bacterium | reverse complement strand
GGAGACCTGGCAGGTTCTGGCGGAGAAAGCCATGGAACTCGCCGAGCGCGGGGGTGACGCCTGGACGGTGGCAATGGTTCTCAACGACACGGCTGCTGGCGCCGTGCTCCACGACATCACCGCGGGACGGGACGTGTTGATCCCAGCGGCTCTACGGCCGCTACGTGAGGCCGTACTACTCGCTCGCTCGACCGGGGACCTTTACCTGGTGGCCCTGGCTCTGGACAGCCTCGCTCTCGTTGAGGCGAGGAGCGGTCACCACGAGGCTGCGCTCGAGCATTGGACTGAGTGCCTGCTCGATCTGGGTGACGTCATCGACCCGACAACAGCAGCGACCTGCATCGAAGGATTGGCCCAGCTCGCCCTCCTACGAGGTCACCCCGAGCGGTGCTTGAGTCTTCTGGTAGCCAGCGCCGCACATCGCGCTCGACACGACGTCGCTCCCTCGCCCATCTGGGCAGAGATCGTTGCGGCCACGTCCGCTTCCGCCGTGGCCGAGTTGCCAGCCGGAGCCATCGAGGCGGCTGCTAGGTCTGGCGAAGACCTCGCCTGGGCCGACATGGTCCACCTCGGACTCGAAGGCGTAACCAGGGTGGCTTCGGCGTAACACACCGTCCTGCCCCCAGCACGCAGGGCCGACACGTTGGAGCAGAACGGGGTCGGGTGGCCAACCATCCCGGACAGTCCCGTCGGGCGTCTGACGTCCCCGTCGGAGGCGCCGGCGATCACGAGCGTGTCTGAGAGGCTCGCCGTCAGTCGCCACGGCTCGTCATCGACTCCTGGCGTGATCGTGAGCACCACAGCATCATCTTCTGACCGTCTGGTGCTCACGATCATGAGACCGCGCTGGCGCCGGAGTCATGGCGGCGTTCCCACCACGAACAGCCCCAGAGCACCATGCCCGCGGCGGCGAAGCCCGCGAGGATGTCCACGACGTAGTGCTCGGCGTAGTACACGAGCATGAACGACATCGCGGCCGGATAGAGCAGCAGCAGCCAGCGCGCGGCGCTGCGCAGCCGGGAGATGCCGTAGACGGCAACCAGCAGCGCGACGCCGGCGTGCAACGAGGGCATCGCGGCCACCGGGTTGCCGACGGCGGACAGCTTCTGGTGGAAGTTGCCGTCGCGCAGGTCGTGCCATCCACGACCGGTGATCCGCGAGATGTCGTCGGTGATCAGTCCGTCCTGCGACGCCAGCCACGGCGGGGCCATCGGGTAGGTGACGTAGACGACCAGCGCCAGGATGTTGAGCGACAGGTAGCGGCGCATGAAGCGCACCCACGACGCCCGGTTGCGCACCCACAGAACGCCCGCGATGGACAGGGCGACCACGAAGTGCGAGTAGTAGACCGTCGTGAGCACGACGTCGTACCACCGGGGTGACGCGCTGCGCAGGCACGGGTCGCCGCACAGCCTCCCCTGCAGCCACTCGGTGGGAAGCGTCCCGCCGAACATCGCGCGGTCGGCCTCGATCGGCGTGGTGACGTGCACGGAGGTGAACGACAGGTCGTCGGCCAGGCCGCGGCTGTAGAGGTAGACGGTCAGCGCCAGCAGGGGCAGCGACCAGTCCCGCGCAAAGTCGAGGTGCGCGCGCAGGGGCGCTTGGACGTTCCATGCGATCGTCGCCAGCCAGATCCAGCCGAAGGCCGGCAGCGCCTGCCTCGGGATGCCCATGACGGCGATCCAGGCGCCCAGCGCCACGACGTACGCCAGCATGCTGGCGAGACGAAGCAGTCGCGGCGCCACGGTGCGCGTCTCGACCTGCAGCTCCCCCACGCCGTTCACCCTCGCACGACGAGGAGCGCCCGTCAGCCGCGTCGCTGGCCGAGGAGGAGGTTGAGCTGCTGCGCCTGCCGGACCGCGGCCCGGCGGCTGGTGACGCCGAGCTTGGCGTAGATGTTCTTCGTGTGGGTGCGCATCGTGTTCAGCGACACCGACAGCTGGCGGGCGATGTCGGGGCCCCCCAGGTCACTGCCGAGGAGCCGCAGGACGTCGAGCTCGCGCTCACTGAGCGGGTCGACCAGGGCCTGCGCGGCGGGCCGCGCACCGTCGTCAGGAGCGGTGGCTGCGAGCAGCCGGCGCACGTACGCCCCGGACGCCCCCTGTCGGGCGAGCGCCCTGAGCAGCGCCGCCATCGGGGCTCCCTCGTCGGCGAAGATGCGCAGGTAGTCCTCGGGCTCGGCGAGCGTGACGGCGCGTCCCAGCGCCTCGGTCGCTGCCGGTACGTCGCGGCCGGCGTGGTGCGCGAGCGCCTGCAGGACGAGCAGCTCGATGACGGTGCCGGTGCGCCCGCCGGAGCCGGCTGCGGCCAGCAGGCGCCCGACCAGCTCGTGGAGCTCGGACAGCGCGGTGGCATCGCCGCGGCCCGACGCGTGGGCGAGCAGCAGCCGGGCGAGGGTGACGTGCTCGTACTCGCGGAGGTAGGACAGCTCGTCGGCCGACGAGAGCCGGCGCTCCGCGGCCCACGCCTCGGCCCGGTCCAGCTCGCCCCGCCGGATCCGGAGCCGGGCCCGGACCGCGGGCACCGGCCGCACGTCCGGTGAGTAGTCGCCGTTGTAGACCCGCTCCGCCTCGTCCAGCAGGAGCAGCGCGTCGTCGAGGTGGCCTCCGATCTCACGCAGTCGGGCGGTGACGACCCTCGACCGGTACGCGTTCTGCGGCAGCCACAGCGGCTCCCCCAGCGTCTGGCTCTCGGCCAGCTGGTCCTCGGCCCCCGCCAGGTCGCCGCGCTCGAGCAGCACGCTCGCCGCGCCGACGTGCATGTCGGCGGCGCCGCGCACCGGCTCCGCGCTCGTGGACGCCGCCAGGTCGAGGCCCTGCCGGTAGGTGCGGAGCGCGTCGCCGAGCCGGCCCTGCGTCTGGCAGATGTCGCCGAGCGTGATGCTGCAGCCCAGCACGTCGGCGACGAAGCCGATGCTGCGCAGACCGGCGACGGACTCGGTGTAGGCCGCGTGGGCGCTGCCCAGGTCGCCCGAGGCCCAGGCTGCGAGCCCGCCGAGGGCCCCGGCGCCGGCCCGCACCAGGCCCTCGTCGGGTGGTGCCGTTGCGAGCGCCTCGCGGGAGTGCCGGACCGTGCCCTCGAGGTCGCCGGCGTGGAGCGCGAGCGCGGCCCGGTACATCTCGATGGAGGCCGGCAGCGCCCGGTAGGCGTCGAGGTCGACGACCACGAAGCCCGGCGGCGGCGTCTCCGGCCAGCTGCCGTCGTCCCTGCGCAGCGAGCGCTCGACGGCCGACAGCCGGTCGCCGACGCTGGCGAAGTCCGACACCTGGGCCAGCGTCCCGGCGAACGTGACCGCGAGCACCGGCCGCGACTCCAGCACGTCGTCGGGCAGCGCCTGCAGCCACCGGGCCCGCTCCGCCTCCCGCCGCTCACGGCCCATCCGCGGCATGGCCGGCTCCATCAGGTCCGCCGCCCGTGAGGTGTCCCCGGCGGCCAGCGCGTGGCTGACCGCTTGCGAGGTGTCGCCCTCGGCCTCGAACCAGGTGCTGGCCCGTCGGTGCAGCTCCGGCGCGCGATCCGGGCGCACCTCGCGCAGGTGCGCGCGGAGGACGTCGGCGAAGAGGTGGTGGTAGCGGTACCACTGGCGCCGGTCGTCGAGCGGCACGACGAAGAGGTTGGCCCGCTCGAGCGCGACCAGGGTCGCCTTGCCGTCGTCCCGGCCGGTGACCGCGTCGCAGAGCGGGCCGCCGAGGCGCTCGAGGATCGACGTCTTCAGCAAGAAGTCGCGTACGTCGTCGGGCTGGCGGGCCAGGACCTCCTCGGCCAGGTAGTCGACGACGTACCTGTCGTCGCCCGCGAAGCCGGCGATGAACGACGCGGCGTCGTCGCGACCCTGCATCGAGAGCGCTGCGAGCTGCAGCGCGGCGATCCAGCCCTCGGTCCTGCCGTCGAGAGCCGCGACCTGCGCGTCGCTCAGCGTGAGACCCATCGACTGGTTGAAATAGGCCGCCGCCTCGTCGACGGTGAAGCGCAGGTCGGCCGCTCGCACCTCACGAAGCTGGCCGCGGGCGCGCATCCGGGCCAGCGGCAGGGGCGGGTCGGCCCTCGTCGCCAGCACGAGGTGCAGTTCAGGCGGCTGGTGCTCGATCAGGAACGTCACCGCATCGTGCACCTCCGGTGCCGAGACCAGGTGGTAGTCGTCGAGGACGAGCACGAGCTGCGTCGGCAGCCGGTCGAGCTCGTTGACCAGGGTGGTGAGCGCCGCCTCCGTCGACGGCGACGACGACGACAGCTGCTGCAGCGCCCCGGTGCCGACGGTGTCGGTGGCTGCGCCGACCGCACTGACGAGGTAGGCCAGGAACTGCGGCAGGTCGTCGTCGCTCTCCTCCAGCGACAGCCACCCGACGGCCGTGCCGTCGCCGGCCAGCGCGGCCAGCCACTCGGCGAGCAGGGTCGTCTTGCCGAAGCCGGCCGGCGCGGCCACCACGGTCAGCGGCGGCAGGTCGGCGGCCACCAGTCCGGTCATCAGCCGGGGCCGCGCCACCGTGCCCTGCCGGGCCCGTGGCACCCGGTACTTGCTCTCCAGGAGGGTGGCCACCATGTCCCCATGGTGGCTCAGACGACCGCCGTCGGGGGGGATGTCAGCGAGCAGCCGATCGCACCAGCAAGCGTGCACGCAGCCGGTGCAGCTGCGGCATCAGGCCGTAGATGACGATCGGCACCGCGACCGTGGCCAGAGTGAAGGTGCGCAGAACCGGCGACAGGTCGGCGAGCCAGTCACCGAGGACCAGGTTGAGCACGGTGAGCGTCGGGAAGACGGCCAGCCAGATCATCAGTGCCAGCTGGTGCTTGCTCGGCGGGCCGACCGGGGCGGGTCGCGGCCGGCTCGGGGTCTCGGACATGCGTTCTCCTCGGGTTCTCGGGTGGGTGGGTCGGTGACGGCGCGGGTAAGTGCCGGTCAGCCGGCGGGCAGCGACGTACGGACTGCTGCGCGGACGTCGTCCGCGACAAGGTCGGCGTTGACGGCGATCGCGGCGGCCGATCCCTCGCCCGCGGCGGTGACGACCTGGGCCCGCGGGTTGCCGACGTTGCCGGCGACCCACACGCCGGGGACGCTGGTGCACCCGGTGTCGTCCTTGACCACCCAGCCGTCTGCGCCCAGGTCGCACCCGAGGGCCTCGAGCAGCGCGTCGTTCGGCTCGAAACGTGGCGGGACGAACAGCGCGTCGCGCGAGACCTGGCGGCCGTCGGCCAGCTCGACGCCCCCGAGCACGTCGTCGGTGACCGCGACGGAGGTGACCTCCCCCTCGACGACCTCGATCCGCCGGGCGGCCAGCTCGGTCTGCTGGGCGTCGGTCAGCGTGTCCGGCGGGACGAACAGCACCACGTCGGAGGACCACTGGCGCACGATCTGCGCGTAGTCGATCGAAGCCGCCGACGCGTTGCCCAGCACGCCGAGTCGGCGGTCCCGGACCTCCCAGCCGTGGCAGTAGGGGCAGTGCAGGACGTCGCGCGCCCACCGCTGCTGCAAGCCGTCGACATCAGGCAGCACGTCGCGCAGGCCGGTCGCGACGACCAGCCGTCGCGCCGACACCCGCGAGCTGCCGGCCAGCCGCAGCTCGAAGCCGTCGCCGACGCGCTCGACGTCGACGACGGCGTCCGCGACCAGGGTGCTTCCGTAGCGGGCGACCTCCTTGCCCCCGGTGGCCAGCAGCTCGCTCGGCGGCAGCCCGTCGCGGGAGAGGAAGCCGTGCATGTGGGCGGCGGCGGCGTTGCGCGGGGCGCCCGCGTCGACCACCAGCACCCGACGGCGGGCCCGGGACAGCACCAGGGCCGCCGAGAGCCCGGCGGCTCCCCCGCCCACGACCACCACGTCGTACTCCTCCATGCCCGGCAGCGTGCGGGACCGTTCCGGTTCCATCAACCCTCGTTGCCGTTTCTGGGAACGACGCGAAGGATCGGAGGGTGGACGACACGACAACACTGATCGCGGACGCCCTGGACCAGGTGGGCCCGCGGCTCAAGCAGCTCCGCCAGCAGCGCGGCGTCACCTTGACCTCGCTCGCGGCCTCGACCGGCATCTCCAAGAGCACGCTGTCGCGGTTGGAGACCGGCCACCGGCGGCCGAGCCTGGAGCTGCTCCTCCCCCTGGCGCACGCCTACCGGGTCCCCCTCGACGAACTCGTGGGAGCGCCGGAGGTCGGCGACCCCCGGGTCCGGCTGAAGCCACGGCGGGTGAACGGGCGCACCGTCATCTCGCTGACCCGGTCACCGGGCGGCGTGCAGGCCTGGAAGATCGTGATCCCGACGTCGAAGAACAAGCCGGAGCTGAAGGCGCACGAGGGCTACGAGTGGCTGTACGTCCTCGCCGGCCGGATGCGGCTGGTGCTGGCCGACCACGACCTGGTCCTGGGGCCGGGCGAGGTCGCCGAGTTCGACACCCGGGTTCCGCATTGGTTCGGCAGCACCGGCAGCGAGACCGCTGAGGTGCTCAGCGTGTTCGGCCCCCAGGGTGAGCGGATGCACACGACCGCCAAGCCGCACGCCGGGCGGAGCGGCTGACGGCGACCCGGCCGACAGTCGGCCGGGAATCCGCCGGCGTCACCCGATCAGCACGCCGACCACGAGGAGGAGGAAGCACAGCGCGCACATCCAGACCATCGTCTGGCGGTTCTCCTTGGCCGCGTCGGCCGGGTCGAGGGGCGGTAGGTCCCACGGGCGGTTCGTCGGGATGTGGCTCATGGCGCCCCCTGGACCTCGACGGCTCGACGGCCGTACTCCCCTCACGGTGGCATCCGACGAATTCCCTGTCCAGGCCCCGATTCGGGCGGGCGCGTGAGCGTCCGTGCGTCAGGCGACCGTGCCGCGGGCCACCCACGCGCGGGCGGTGAGCGGGACCGAGCCGTCGTCCGCCACAGGCAGCCGTGCGACGACCGCGGCCCGCAACGCTTCCCGTGTGTCAGGGGGCAGCGAGCAGACGTAAGCCGGCGCCGGGAACTGCCCAGCCAGGAAGGGCGACCAGTAGTCGTCGACGTCCCGGAACACCGTGGGGACCACGACCTCGTCGACGTCGACCGACCGGAGGCCGGCGTCCTGGAACGCCTCGCGCAGAGGACGCGGCCGGCACAGCGGGAAGCGTCTGCCCTCGTCGTGCGAAGCGGCGCCCTCGGGGTCCACCTGCAGCGCCGCGTCGAAGAGGTGGCGCACCATCGCCATCCCCTCGCCGTAGTCCCAGACGTAGGCGCCGACGGTGCCGTCGGACCGGGCCGCGTCCCGCATCGAGGCGAGCGCCCGGCCAGGGTCGGGCACGAAGTTCAGCACCAGACCGCCCACCACGACGTCGACCGACGCCGGCTCCACCGGCAGCGCGTCGGCGGCACCGACCTCGAAGCTGGCCCGCGGGTCCGTAACCCGTCGCCGCGCGTCCGCGACGAAGCCGTCCGAGGGGTCGACCCCGAGGACGGAGGCGGGCGCGCAGCGGTCCAGGACCGCCTGGGTCAGCACGCCGGTGCCGCACCCGATGTCCAGCCAGCGGCCGCCGGCCGGCGGGTCCAGCCAGGCGACGTACTCCGGTGCGACCAGCCGGCTCCACCGGCCCATGTACGCCTCGTAGAGGTCCCCGCCGCGCCACGACTCCACGGTCCGACCCTGACCGACGGCGCGGCACGGGTCAACGCCCGACGGCCGTCCGGGGGCGCCACCCGGGCTACGTGTGGCGGATCTCAGCGTCCGGGCCCGGGAAGACCAGCGCCTCGTGGCCGGTGTCCGACCACCGCACCAGGAACGGCGGTCCGCCGTCCGAGCCGCGCACCTCCAGCACCTCGCCGTCCCGCACCGGCTCGTCGACGTGCGTGCTGTGCACGATGATCCGGTCACCCACCGTGGCCTGCATCGGGCCCTCCTCACTCCCCCACGCCACCGTGCCCGCCCGCGGCGACCGCCACAAGGGTCTTTCGGCTCGGGTCGTCGCGCCCGGCGGGGCTGGCCCCGCGGCGCGCGAGGGTGTGGCATGACGGGCGAGCAGGAGAAGCGGGCGAGTGGAGGGGCGATGACCGACCGGGCGCGGCCGAGCCGGGACGACGTACCGATGACGACCCGGGCGTGGTCCTTCGACCGGCCGGCACCGGCGGCCGAGGGCCGGCTGACCCTCGGTGTGCGCGAGCTGCCGCCGGTGGCCGGCGGCGACGTACGGCTGCGGGTGAGCGCGTGCGGCCTCTGCCGCACCGACCTGCACCTGGTCGAGGGCGACCTGCCGGTACGTCGCGCCGCAACCATCCCCGGCCACCAGGTGGTCGGCCGGGTCGTCGCCCTGGGCTCCGGTGTCGACGACCTGGCTCTCGGCGACCGGGTCGGCATCGCCTGGCTGCGCCGCACCTGCGGGATCTGCCGCTGGTGCCGGACCGGCCGGGAGAACCTGTGCCCGCGCTCGGAGTACACCGGGTGGGACGCCGACGGCGGGCTCGCCGACGTCGCCGACGTGCCGGCCGCCTACGCCTACCGGCTTCCGGAGGATCCGCCGGACGAGCAGCTCGCGCCGCTGCTGTGCGCCGGCATCATCGGCTACCGGGCACTGCGACGGGCCGCGCTCCCGCCGGGGGGCCGCCTGGGCATCTACGGCTTCGGCTCCAGCGCGCACATCACCGCGCAGCTCGCGATGGCCGAGGGGGCCGAGGTGCACGTGCTGACCCGCGGCCCGGGCAACCGGGCCCTGGCCGAGGAGCTCGGAGCGGCGTCGGTGGGCGCGGCCGACGCCAGCCCGCCGGTGCCGCTGGACTCGGCCATCCTGTTCGCCCCGGCGGGCGAGCTGGTGCCGGTCGCCCTCGCCGCCCTGGACCGGGGTGGCACGCTGGCCGTGGCCGGGATCCACCTCAGCGACGTCCCCCCGCTGGACTACGAGCGGCACCTCTTCTACGAGCGCGACCTGCGCAGCGTCACCTCCAACACCCGCCAGGACGGAACCGAGCTGCTGGCGCTGGCCTCCCGGGCGGGCGTCGCGGGTGTCAGGGTGCACACGACGACCTACGACTTCGCCGACACCGACCGGGCCGTGCAGGACATGGCCGCCGGCCGGGTCAGCGGGTCGGCGGTGGTCGTCCTCTGATCATGTCGACGGGACCGCGTTCAGCCGGCGTCTGACCTGGGTAGCAGCGCTGCGGGGCCGGTTCGACCAGGACACCGGCCGACCCAGGTCCGGCACGACCGGACCATGAACGGGGGCTCCACAAGTCCGCGCGCACCCGCAGCCGGCTCGCCGCCGGGGCTCTCCCGATCACCTCGGCGCTCCTGCTCACCGGCTGCGGGGGCGAGGTCGACGCCGCCGCACCGCTCGAGGGACTCACCGCCGACCAGGTGCTCAAGAAGTCGGAGAAAGCCGCCCGTGCCGCCTCCTCCGTGCACGTCGACGCGGACATCACCGACGACGACGTCGAGCTGTCCATCGACATGCGCATGCAGTCGGACGGCAAGCGCGCCGCGGGATCGATCTCGTCCGACGGCCAGACCGTCCAGGTCCGGGTGCTCGACCAGGCGGTCTACTTCAAGAGGGACCGCGACTTCTGGGTCGACGCGGCCAACGCGGAGGCGGCCGAGCTGTTCACCGGCAAGTGGGTCAAGGGCCGCACCGTCGACAGGCAGGAGACGGCGGGCCTCCGGGAGAAGGGGACCGAGGACCCCGGCACGCTGTACGTCGCCCAGTCGGACAAGCCCTACCCGCTGCTGGTCGTCCCGGACGACGAAGCCGAAGGCCAGGCCGCGTTCTCCGAGTGGGACGAGGCGGTCGACGTGACGGCACCTCCGGAGGATCAGGTCGTCGACATCGACGAGCTTCGCCAGTAGCCCGCCCACTGGGGTGCCCGCCACAGCTGCCGCGGGACCGACCGGCCGTCACTAGCCTGGTCCCGTGCCGGACCCACCCCGCGAGCTGCGCGTCGTCCTGACCGTGCCGGACCACG
>DATHAP010000198.1 GCA_035489715.1 Actinomycetes bacterium | reverse complement strand
CCTCGATGTCGATCGCGACCGGGCACGAGGCCACAGCGTCCGCCAGGCCCGGGTGCTGCATCTCCAGCGCCTGCATGCGAGCGGACGCCGCCTTGTCGACCAGCGTCGCCGTCAGCGGTCTCTCATCGACGTCGGCCCACTGCTGCGCGGCCGCCAGCAGCAGCGCCCGTCCGAGCTGCCCCAGCCCCACGACGACCAGGTGGGGGTTCGTGCCCGGCTGGAGGACGAGGTGCTCGGCGACCAGGGCCCGGGCACCGCGCTCGTGCATGTTGAAGAACTCGATGCGCACCGTCTCGTCACCACCGAGGCCGGACCCTCGCAGGTACTGCGACGAGGCTCGACGCGCGCTCGAGACGGACCGCCCGCAGGACGGCCGGGTCCGTGGGATCGCCGGCGAACACCGGGATCTTGTGCGCCCGGAGGGCACTGACCCCGGAGCCGTGCGCGTCCTGGTCGACGCCGACGACGGGGCGGCCGGCCTCGGCCAGTGCCAGCGCCAGCCTGGTGCCCGAGACCCCTAGGCCGCACACGACGGTGTGCCCGCGGAACCCGCTGAGCCGGTAACGAACTGCTCCCGGAACACCACCGACGCGGCCTGGAACAGCGTGCCCATGGCCATGAGCGGTGCCGCGAACCGAGCGACCTCGAGGCGCCGGTTCATGTCTCCGTCACTGCCGCCGTAGGAGAGCACGGCGAGCTGCAGGGTGAGGTACAGGTCGTCGAGGAGCGAGCGGTCGACACCCGGCGCCGCTCGTCCGACAACCAGCCCACCCGCCGAGTATGGGCCGAGGGCCCGTGCTGGTGAGGGTGAACGCGAGGTCAGGCGCTGACCGCGGAGCGCACCTGGTCCAGCATGTCCTGCTCGCCCTGGCTGACCTGCTGGGCGCGGAAGCCCATGAAGCCGCCCTCCTTCGCCGCGTCGGCAGCGGCCTGCGCGGTCGTGACGAGCCAGGCGCCGAACGCGCTGCTCTCCTCCGGGGTCGCCTTCGCGGCGACGATCCCCTGCACCGCCCGCAGCTCGTCCAGGATCTGCTGGCCGGGCGCCCCAGCGCTCTTGTCCAGCTGGTAACCGCTGAGCGGGTTCTGCTTCTGCTGGGTCATGCCCTGGATCTCCAGGGCCACGTCGGTGAGCAGCTGCTCGCGGCTGGGCGGGTTGGTGGCCGACTTGACGGTCGCCATCGTCTCCTTGGCCATCTCGATCGGCCCGCCGGGGTCGGCGAGCGAGATCGCCATCCCGGCCACCAGCGGCGCCCGGCGTACCCGCACCCACTCGTCCTCGCTGAAGTCGCTCTTGGTCGTCACGACACTCTCCTCCTCGGTTGGGTCGATCATCCCGCCTGCCCGTCGTGGGTCAGGCGAATCCGGGCAGGTCGGCCCACGCGTCCGTCGGCACCGGCTCGTCGTCGCGGCGGACCTCGACCTCGATCAGGCCGTAGGGCCGGTCGGCCGCCCAGAAGACCTCGCCGGGGTTGTCCAGCCCGAACGGCGCCAGGTCGGCCACGAAGTGGTGCTTGTTGGGCGCGGACAGCCGCACCTCGCCGACCGTCTCGTCGGCCGCGAGGACGGCGCTGCCCATCTCCCACAGCGTCTGCTGCAGCGCCAGGCTGTGCACCCCGCCGAAGCGCGACACCAGGAGCGCCCGGACGTCGGCGAACGCGTCGTCGTACGACACCGGCTCGGAGCGCCAGCGCCACCGGACGGTCAGCGAGGTCGCCATCACCCGGTCGGTCGTCGGCGCCAGGGTCGTGTAGGAGTCGGTCAGGAAGCCGTGGAACTCCGAGCCGGTCGACTTGAGCAGCACCAGGTCGCGCAGGCCGGACACCACGTGCGTGGTGCCGCTCGTCGCCGTGACGGCGGCCGTGCGGACCTCGGTGCCGCGACGTACGAACGTGTGGTCGTGGGATGCCCCGTCCACCGGCGCGCGGTCCCACACGTGCTCGTCGACGGCGACCCGGGCGGACGACACCGGCTCGACGTCGTCGACGAAGTGCCGCGCCAGCGCCACCGCGAACGCCTCGGGCGAGGAGATGCCGACCTCCTTCGCGTAGGCGAGCACGGTGTTCTTCTGGGTGTCCGTCGGCAGCACAGTGGCCTGGTCGCCGGACAGGTGCGCCGCTGCGAAGTCACCGCGCAGCGCCGTCGACACCACGACGTCGCGGACCTCGTGCCGAGGGGTGTCGCGCACGACGCGCACCACGTGGGTCTCGGCCTTGCCGTAGCGGTTGTCACCGAGCACGACGCCCATGCCGTCAGCTCCCCCGGTAGGTCGAATAGGCGAACGGCGAGAGCAGCAGCGGCACGTGGTGGTGCCCATCGCCGAGGGTGAACGTCACGACGACCTCGGGGTAGAACGTCTCGCGGCCCTGGCCGGCGAACCACTCGCCGGTCGCGAACACCAGCCGGTGCGCGCCGGTCGCCGGCCCGCCGGGGCCACCGAGGTCGCCGGGGCCACCGAGGTCGCCCAGCCGGCCGTCCTCGTCGGTGCGGCCCTCACCGACGACAATGCCGTCGGCGCGCTCCAGCCGGACGCCGACGCCCGCCGCCGGTCGGCCGAACGCGGCATCCAACACGTGCGTCGACACCGTCGGTGGCGCCATCAGCCCTCCTCGACCAGCCGGGTCAGCCGCAGCCGGTTGATGGTCCCGAGCTCCTGGCGGACCACCCGCCGCTCGGTCTCGCGGTCGTTGAGCAAGCGCGAGCGCAGCACGTCGAGCAGCTCCTCTCCGGTGCGGCCGCTCGCCGCGACCAGGTAGACGTGGCCGAAGCGGTCCTCGTAGGTCCGGTTGAGCTGGGGCAGCGCGGCGAGCGTGTCCTGCCCCGAGACGCCGGACTGCTCCTGGCGCGACCGGCTGCCCTCCTGGGTGTGCTCGCCGATCCGCGGGTGGCCGGCGAGCGCGTCGTCGACGTCGCCCTCCGACATCGCGGCCAGCGCGTGATCGGCCGCGCCCAGCAGACCGGGCAGCCCGCCGTACGGCCGGGCGGCGGCGACCTCGGCCACCCATCGCTGGCTCGGGCACACCTCGGCCAGCCGGTTGCGCAGGTCGGTGTCCGAGAGGGCGTCCAGGGCCAGCCCGCCGCGCCGGGCCAGCCGGCGCAGCTCCGCCGGCCCAGGCCCCCCGGCCTGCTCGACCTCGCCGTGGTCGACCGCCCCGCAGTCGACGGCCCGGCTCAGGAAGCCGGCCAGCGCGTACGCCGTCGCCGGCTCGTCGAGCACACCACCCGCCCGCCGGTCGAGGTAGTCGGCCAGCCGCAGCGCCGCGGTCGGGAAGAAGGCCCGGTAGAACGCGAACGTGGCCAGGTAGCGCGTGGGCAGCTGGGCCGGGTGCAGGTCCCAGCCCTGGTAGAGCCCGTGCCGCAGCGACCGGCCGACGAGGGCGGCGTGCAGCGCCCAGGCCGCCTCGACGTGCTCGCGGTCCCCGACCGGCAGCACGTTCGTCGACCCGTCACTCACCCGGACGCCCGTCTGGGCCGCCGCCACCTGCATCACGGCCTTCGCGTGGTCGGCGAGCGGGTGGTCCATCGCCTGCTGACCCGGCGCGACCCCGAGGGATGCGCTGTAGTCGTAGGTCCCGTAGTGCAGCCCGCTGCAGCGGCCACGGGCTGCGTGCACCGCCCGCGCGACCGTGGCCGTGCCGTCGGCACCGAGGACCGCCTGCGGCGTCTCGACCTGCACCTCGAAGTGCAGCACCCGGTCCGGCAGCTGGTGCGCCGACTCGAGCCGCTCGCAGAGCAGCACCATCGCCTCGACCTGCTGCACCGACGTCACCTTCGGCAGGGTCACGACGAAGCCCGGCGGCAGCGCCCCGCCCAGTGCACCGAGCACCAGGTCCAGCGACCGCACGCCGCGGCGTCGGGTCGGCGCCTCGAGCGACTTGACCCGCACGCCGCGCACCAGTGGCGGCACCTCGCCGGTGAGGCCGGCCAGCACCTCGCCGACCCGGACCGCGTCGGTGTCCTCCTCGTCGTCGGGCCGGGCGCCGTAGCCGTCCTCCAGGTCGAGGCGCAGGTCCTCCACCGGCTGCGACCCGAGCTTGGCGAGGACGCGGGGCCAGACCTGCCCGACCAGCGCCTCGTCGAGCCCGGTCACCCGCGCCAGGCCGGCCTCCTCGACGCCCTCCACGGACTCCAGCGCGGCCTCGCCGACCCGGTCGACCACGTGCGGGCCGACCAGCGGGTGGTCGGCGGGCAGGTAGAGCGTGTGCACCGGTTGCCGGGTCGACGGCTCGCCCGGCCAGCCGGTCGCCAGCGCCTGGTCGGCGTCGCCCAGCAGCCGGTCCAGCTCGCCGACCACCCCGTCCGGCAGCGCCGTCACGCGGCTCCCTCCCACCGACTGTGCGTCGACACACCAGACACGCCGGGGTTCTGGTGTCTCAACGCACAGTCGATCACGAGGTGGCGGCCCAGCGGGTGCCCAGGGCGGCCAGCCCGTCGTCGGTGGGGCTGCCCCAGAGCCGCAGCCGGGCCATGCCGCCGTCCGGGTAGACGTCGAGGCGCACGTCGGTCGCCGGGACCGCCGCGGGCAGCACCACGCGGTGCCGGGTGTCGGGCCGGAGCGGCGTACGCGGCACCAGGGGCAGCCACTCCCCTGACCCGTCGCGGGCCCGCAGCGACGCCGACCCCGGGGCGTTCCCGAGGAACCACGTCGTGTCCAGCTCGGCGACCCGCACCACCCCGCGGCAGGCCAGCCGCACCTCGACCCAGTCGTTGCCGTCGTCGCGACGGCGCGCGGTCTCCCAGCCCTCGCCCATGCTGCGAGCCAGGCCCGGAGCGACCAGCCGCAGCGGCGAGCCGTAGTAGAGGTTGCTGCAGCCGACCACGGTGCCGCCGTGCTCGAGCGCTGCGAGGTCGACCGTGCCGAGCGCCTCGAGCAGGTCCGGGTCCGGCACCGGCTCACCGTGCACCCTCAGCCGGGCCACTCCGCCGTCGGGGTAGATGGCGAGCCGCACGTGCGTCCACCGCCGCCCGGAGGACACCTCGAAGGTGTTGGGCGCGTCGCCCTTCAGCGCCGCCCGCTCGACCAGCGTCGACCACTGGGCCGTGCGCAGCTCGTCGACCGACGGGGTGCCGTCGAGGCAGACCGCCTCGACCGCTGCCTCGACCGGGTAGTTGCCGGTGAAGTGGCTGGTGTCCACGACCAGGGTGCGAACCACGCCAGGGAGACCCAGCCGGACGATCGCCTCGTCGCGCGAGTCCGGCGTCCGGTCGCGGCGGCGCCGGGTCTCCCAGCCGTCGTAGACCTGCCCCTTGGCCCCGAACGTCTGCGGCGCGAAGGTCGCCGGGCCTGGGGTGATGAGGTTCTCGCGTCCGGCGAACAGCTCGTCATTGGCCCAGACCACGGTGCCGCCGTGGGTCCGCAGCGCGAGGTCGGGCAGCGGGAGCGCGCCCGAACCGGTCGTGTCCATCACGCGTCTCCCCTCGACAGCAGCCGTCCACGGGCCGGCCGGTCGATGTCCGTCGGGTCGACCGGGACCCCAGCCAACCACGTCCGCCGCACCACCCCGGTGAGCCGTGCGCCGTCGTAGGGCGTGACCTTGTTGCGGTGGTGCAGCGCGTCGGCGACGACGACCAGGGGCTCGTCCGGCGCGAAGGCCACCAGGTCGGCAGCCGCCCCGACCCGGATCGCGCCCTTGCTCCCGAGCCCGGCCAGCACCGCCGGCCCGGCCGCCATCCAGCGCACGACGTCACCCAGGTCGTGCCCGCGGCGGCGCGCCTCGGTCCAGACGAGCGGCAGCCCGAGCTGCAGCGACGCGATGCCGCCCCACGCCTGCGCGAAGTCACCGGTGCCGAGCGCCTTGCGGTCGGCGGTCGAGGGCGAGTGGTCGGACACGACGAGGTCGATGGTCCGGTCGGCGAGCCCGGCCCACAGGGCGTCCCGGTTGGCGTCGCCGCGCACCGGCGGGCAGCACTTGACGGCGGTCGCCCCGTCCGGCACGTCCTCGGCGCGCAGCACCAGGTAGTGCGGGCAGGTCTCCACCGTCAGCCGCACCCCGTCGGCCTTGGCGGCCGCGATGGTCGGCAGCGCGCTCGCGCTGGACAGGTGCACGACGTGCACCCGGGCGCCCGTCGCGCGCGCCGCGTCGACGACCGCGGCGATCGCCGTGTCCTCCGCCTCCGGTGGCCGCGAGAGCAGGAAGTCGGCGTACGCCGGCCCGCCGGTCGGGTCGCGCAGACCCGCGGGGTCCTCGGCGTGCACCAGCAGGAGCCCGTCGGCGGCCGCGATCTCGGCGCACACCGCAGGCAGCCCGTCCAGGCCGACCGCCGGGAACTCGGCGACGCCGGAGTCGGGCAGGAAGCACTTCATGCCGAAGACGCCGGCGCCGAGCAGCTCGCGGAGCCGGCCGGCGTTGCCCGGCACCGCTCCGCCCCAGAAGCCGACGTCGACCAGGACCTGTCCGTCGGCGGCGGACCGCTTCGTCCCGAGCGCGACCGGGTCCAGCGTCGGCGGGATGCTGTTGAGCGGCATGTCGAGCACCGTGGTCACCCCGCCGGCCGCCGCGGCCCGGGTCGCGGTCGCGAAACCTTCCCACTCGGTGCGGCCGGGCTCGTTGACGTGGACGTGAGTGTCGACCAGGCCGGGCAGCAGCACCTCGTCGCCTGCCAGCTCGACCACATCGCGCCCGGTCACGGACCGGTCCAGCGGGCCGAGCTGCCGGACGACTCCGTCGGTGACGGCGAGGGTCGCCGGGCGCTCGCCGTCCGTCAGCACCGCGCGCGCCGCGTGCAGCACCAGGTCGGGCTCCGTCACGGCTGCGACGGACCACCGGGTGACGGACGGAGGGCGATGTCGTCCGGGCGCACCGGCACCCGGGTGAGGAAGAGTCCCGTCGCGTCCCGGATCGCGGCCAGCACGGCCGGGCCGGACGACACCGTCGGCGGCTCACCGACGCCGCGCAATCCGTAGGGGGCGTGCGGGTCGGGCAGCTCGAGCACGTCGACCCGCATCGGCGGCATGTCGAGGATGGTCGGGATCAGGTAGTCGGTGAAGGACGGGTTGCGGATCTGGCCGTCGGTGACGACCACCTCCTCCATGACGGCGAGCCCCATGCCCTGGGCGCTGCCGCCGTGGATCTGGCCGAGCACCGCCTGCGGGTTGACCGCCCGGCCGACGTCCTGCGCGCAGGCCATCTCGACGACCTTGACCAGGCCGAGCTCCACGTCGACGTCGACCACGGCCCGGTGCGCGGCGAACGCGTACTGCACGTGCGCGTCGCCCTGCCCGGTCTCGGGGTCCACAGCCTGGGTCGGCCGGTGCCGCCAGGTCACGGTCTCCTCGACCGGGTCGTCGCCGAGCACCGCTGCCAGGTCGGGCAGCAGGGACGGCCAGCTCTCCCAGTCGTCGCGGCCGGCGCGGAGCAGGACGGCGGCGCGCACCCGGCGGCATGCCTCCTGCACAGCGCCGCCCGTGACGTAGGTCTGCCGCGACGCCGACGTGGAGCCGCCGGAGCCCACCGCCGTGTCGGCCGGG
Source organism: Actinomycetes bacterium (assembly GCA_035489715.1). NCBI lineage: Bacteria > Bacillati > Actinomycetota > Actinomycetes > Actinomycetes bacterium. Next base: position 11,598 of record DATHAP010000198.1, on the reverse strand, counting down.
GCCACGACGACCCGGTCGACGCCGAGCTCCGTGCGCGCGATCTGCTGCTGCACCGTCACCAGCCCCTGCCCGACCTCGGCGGCCGCCGTGTGCACCGTGACGGTCGGCTCGCCACCGATCGCCTCGAGCCGCACCCGTGCGGTCGAGAAGTCGTCGAAGCCCTCGCTGAAGCCGATGTTCTTGTAGCCCACCGCCCACCCGACGCCGCGGCGCACACCCTCGCCGTGGGTGGTGTTGGAGACCCCACCCGGTACGTCGCGCAGGTCGTCCCGTGCGGCCGCCGGCATCGGCATCGCCTGCAGCCGGCGCAGCAGCTCGGCGACCGGCGCGGCGCTGTCGACGACCTGACCGGTCGGGGCGACCGAGCCCTCCTCCATCGCATTGCGCACCCGGACCTCCACCGGCTCCATGCCCAGCGCGGCGGCGCCCTTGTCCATCTGCGACTCGTAGGCGAAAGCGGCCTGCACGGCGCCGAAGCCGCGCATCGCGCCGCAGGGCGGGTTGTTGGTGTAGGCCCCCCAGCAGTCCATCCGGACGTTCGGCACGACGTAGGGGCCGATGCCCATCAGCCCCGCGTTGCCGACGACGGCGGCCGACGACGACGCGTAGGCGCCGCCGTCCAGCCAGATCCTCGCCCGCACGAAGAGCAGCTCGCCGTCCTCGGCGAACCCGTGCTCGTAGTGCAGCCGCGCAGGGTGCCGGTGCACGTGCCCGAAGAACGACTCCTCGCGGTTGTAGGACATCTTGACCGGCTTGCCGGTGTGCATCGCGAGCATGCAGGCGTGGACGTGCATCGACAGGTCCTCGCGGCCGCCGAAGGCGCCGCCGACCCCGGCCAGCGTGATCCGCACTCTCTCGGGCGGCAGCCCGAGCGCCCGGCAGACCTGCTGCTGGTCGACGTGCAGCCACTGGGTGGACACGAAGAGGTCGACGCCACCGTCCTCCGCCGGCACCGCGAGCCCCGACTCGGGGCCGAGGAAGGCCTGGTCCTGCATGCCGACCTCGTACTCGCCGGAGACGACGACGTTCGCCTGGGCCCTTGCCTCCTCCAGGTCGCCCTTGCGCACCTTGAGGTGCCGGATCAGGTTGCCGTGCGGCCGCAGCACGGCGGCCTCGCGGCTGAGCTCCATGACCGGCGTGGGCTCCGGGTGCAGGGTCTCGGCCGGGCCGTGCTCTCCGTGGCCGAGCGCGACCCGGGCGTCGGTGACCGGCTCGAGCACGTCGTAGTCGACGACGATGCGGGAGGCGGCCCGCCGTGCGGTCTCCGGGTGGTCGGCCGCGACCAGCGCCACCGGCTCGCCCTGGTAGAGCACGACGTCCTTGGCGAGCACCGGCTGGTCGGCGAACTCGAGCCCGTAGCGCAGCTCGCCCGGCACGTCGTCGGCGGTCAGCACCGCGTGGACGCCCGGCACCGCAAGCGCCGGGCCGATGTCGAGGGACCGGATGCGGGCATGCGGGTGCGGGCTGCGCAGCGTGACGCCCCACAGCATGTCGTCCATCCAGAGGTCGCTGCCGTAGGAGAACTCGCCGGTGACCTTCAGGGTGCCGTCGGGCCGCGACGCGTCGGTGCCGACGCCGCCGTCGGTGCCGCGCCGGGTCTCCGTCGTGGTCGAGGTCGTCGTCGTCGTCGAGGTCGTCGTCGTCGAGGTCGTCGTCGAGGTCGTCGTTGTCACGAGGCAGCCCTCGCGCGCAAGGTGCGGCCGGCGGTCTCGGCGTCGCGGGCCGCGGCGTCCTCGTCGACGGTGACCAGCCGGCCGGCCTCGACCACCACCCGGCCGCCCACCAGCAGCAGCTCCAGCGGCGGGGCGGACCCGAGGACCAGCGCCACGACCGGGTCGTCGACACCCGCGTGGGCCAGCGTGTCGACCCGCCAGACCGCGAGGTCGGCCAGCTTCCCCGGCTCCAGCGAGCCGATCTCGTCCTGACGACCCAGCACCCGTGCCCCTCCCACGGTCGCCATCTCCAGCGCGTCCCGCACCGTCAGCTCGCGGGGCCCGCCCCGTGCCCGGGCGAAGAGCACCGCGTGCCGCACCTCCTCGAGCAGGCTGCCCGCCTCGTTGGACGCCGCCCCGTCGACGCCGAGGCCGACCGGCACGCCGGCGTCGCGGAGATCGCGGGTGCGTGCGATGCCGGCGCCGAGCCGGGCGTTGCTCGACGGGCAGTGCGCCACGCCGGTGCCGGTCTCGCCGAGCCGGACGACGTCGGAGTCGGAGAGGTGCACCGTGTGCGCGAGCCAGACGTCGTCGCCGAGCCAGCCGAGCGTCGCCATGTGCTCGACCGGTGTCGCACCGAAGCGCTCGCGGCAGAACTCCTCCTCGTCGAGCGTCTCGGCGAGATGCGTGTGCAGGCGCACACCGTGCCGCCGGGCCAGCGCGGACGCCTCGGTCATCAGCTTCGACGTCACCGAGAACGGCGAGCACGGCGCGACGCCCACCCGCACCATGGCATCCGGCGACGGGTCGTGGAACCGGCTGATCGCGTCCTCCGTGGCGGACAGGATCACGTCGAGGTCCTCCACCACCGGGTCCGGCGGCAGCCCGCCCTGCGAGGTGCCGAGGTCCATCGAGCCGCGGGTGGGGTGGAAGCGCAGCCCCACCGCCGACGCCGCCGACACCTCGGCGCCCAGCAGGTCGCCGCCGCCGTGCGGGAACACGTAGTGGTGGTCGGTGGAGGTCGTGCAGCCGGTGAGCGCCATCCGGCCGAGCGCCGCGGTGGCTGCGGCCCGCACCACCTCCTCGTCGAGCCCGGCCCAGACCGGGTAGAGGGCCACCAGCCACTCGAAAAGGGTCGAGTCGACGGCGTGCCCGCGGGTCGCCCACTGGTAGAGGTGCTGGTGGGTGTTGACGAGCCCCGGAGTCACCACGCAGCCGGCGGCGGGCACGACTCGACCGGCTTCGCGACGTACGTCGTCAGGTGCTCGCCCCGCAGCCACCGAGACGACCCGCCCGTCCTTCACCACCACGTGGCCCGACACGTGCTCGGTGCGCCGGGCGTCCATCGTGACGACGTGCGCGCCGTCCAGGACGATGCTGTTCATCGCATCCGCTCCGCCGCGGTGCGCACGGCGGCCAGCACGTGCTCGTAGCCGGTGCACCGGCACAGGTTGCCGGCCAGCGCCTCGCGCACCTCGGCGTCGTCGGGCGACGGGTCGCGGGCGAGCAGGTCGTGCACCGCCACGACGAGCCCGGGCGTGCAGAAGCCGCACTGGACGGCACCGGCGTCGAGGAACGCCTGCTGCACCGGGTGCAGGTCGTCGTCGGCGCCGGCCAGTCCCTCCACCGTGACGACCTCGCTGCCGGCCGCCTGGCCGGCGGCGACCAGGCAGGCGCACACGACGTCGCCGTCGAGGTAGACCGAGCACGACCCGCACTCGCCCTGCTCGCAGGCGTTCTTGGAACCGGGCAGGCCGAGCCGCTCGCGCAGCACGTAGAGCAGGCTCTCGCCCTCCCACACGTCGTCGGCCCGGCGCCGGTCGCCGTTGACCGTCAGCTCGACTCTCATGGCGCCCTCCGATGGTCGCTCCACGCCCAGCTCAGTGCCCGCCGGCCGAGCACCGACAGCGCGTGCCGCCGGTAGCCGGCGGTGCCGCGGACGTCGTCGATCGGGCTGGCCGCCTCGCCGACCAGCCGACCGAACTCGGCGGCCACCTCGTCGGTCAGCTCTCCGCGCCCGTCCCAGTCCAGGGCACCGGCCGCGAAGTCCTCGGCGGCAGACGCGTGGCGCGGCGTGGGTGCGGCCGAGCCGATCGCGGCACCGACGCCGCGACGGTCCGGGTGCAGCGCCAGACCGAAGGAGGTGACGGCGATGACCATCGCGTTGCGGGTGCCGACCTTGGCGAACTGCTGCGGCCCGGCGGCCGGCGGCAGGCGGATCGCGGCGATCAGCTCGTCCGGCTCGAGCGCGCTCTTCTTCACGCCGGTGAAGAAGTCGGCGACCGGGATGCTGCGGGTTCCTCGGGCCGCCGACCCGACCTCGACGGTCGCGCCCACGGCCAGCAGGACGGGGTGGCAGTCACCGGCGGGCGACGCCGACCCGACGTTGCCGCCGACCGTGCCGCGCGCCCGGATCTGCGGCGAGCCGACCGTGCGCGACGCCATCGCCAGCCCCGGCGCGAGGCCGCCGAGCTCGGTCATCACCCGCAGGTAGGTCACGCCGGCGCCCAGCCGCACACCACCGTCGTCCGTGCGCGACCACTCCCGCAGCTCGGGCACCTTGGTGAGGTCCAGGAGCACGTCAGGGCGGTGCCGGTCGAAGTTCAGCTCGACCATCACGTCCGTGCCGCCGGCGATCGGCGTGCAGCCCGGGTGCTCGGCGCGCGCCGCGAGCGCATCGGCCCACGACCGCGGTGCCACGAACTCCACGCGCGCCTCCCGTCGGGTGTCACCTGAGGGGAAACATAGGCCCCACGGGCCTCCCTCGTCAGGGGAGGCGCACGTGCAGGCGCGCGGTGGTGCCGGCCGCGCCGGAGCGGACCTGCACCAGGTCGCAGAGCTGGTTGGCGATCCACAGCCCGCGACCGCCGGTGCGGTCCAGCACCGGGCGGCGGCGGCCGACCAGCGGGTCGGCGATGACGCCCTCGTCGGTGACCTCGCAGACCAGGGAGCCGTCCTCGGTCCAGACCCGCAGCACGCCCAGACCGCCCCCGTGCAGCAGGCTGTTGGACGCCACCTCGTCGACCGAGAGCTCCACGTCGTCGAGCCGCGCGTCGGCCAGCCCCAGCTCGGCGCCGTGCCGCCGGACCAGCCGGCGCACCGACGAGAGGTCGCCGCCGGTGAACGGCAGCTCGGCCGGCGTCTCCGCCGGCGGCGGCAGCGGGTCGCCGCGCAGCGCGCGCTGCGGCGGCACCCGGTGGTACGTCGCGCTGGTGCTCTGGCCGGCCGCGTCGGCCACCACCGGGTGGGTGGCCCGCGCCTGGTCGAGCACGCTGCCCGGCAGACCGACCGCGTCGTACGGGCAGAGCAGGCGCCACGACCGGCCGGACTCGAACGCGACGTTGAGCAGCGACTCGTGCAGCACGCACTCGGCGAGCTCGGCGGGACTGCGCCCGGCCCAGACCGGCTCCCCGATGCCGCGCACGCCGCGGCCCCGGTGGGCGTCGAGGAAGTCCTGCCACTCCGGGATGATCCGCGCCGGGTTGGCGCCGACGTCGGCCATGTCGAGCACCTGCACGGCCGGCTCCGCGCCGAAGAAGCTGCGCAGCCACTGCGCCCGCCGGGCGGGCACCGCCACCAGGACCGCCTCGTCGGCGGCCAGCCCGTCGCGGACGAACGACACCGACGCCTCGAGGAAGTCGGCGGGGTCGGTGTAGAAGAAGGCCTCGTGCGAGAAGCCAGGCTCGAGGCTCGGGTCGACGACGGCTTGCGCTGTCACGGCACTCCGGGTGGTCGCCGGTCGGGACCCCGCCACGTTACTCGTCCCGCGGGCCGTCTCCCAGGGCGTTCTGGCCCTCCGTCTCGGCATGCCGAGCCTGCAATCGTTCGCGGATCTCCTCGGGGGTGTACGCACGGCGCCGGCGCTCCGCGCGGGCCACCGCGGCGCCGGTGGCCGCGATGCCCACCACGCCGGCCAGGCCGAGCAGCTTCCAGACGGACCCGCCCCGACCACCACGACTCATGCCGCCACCCTAGGCCGCGATCCGTACGGTAGTCGGGTGCCGCCGCTGACCCTGGACGCCGCCGTCGACCTGACCCGCACCGGTGACGTGTGGCTCTTCCGCGGCCGCACGGCCGCCGACCGGGCGATCCAGTTGAGCACCAACAGCCCGGTCAACCACGTCGGCATGTCGGTCGTCCTCGAGGACATGCCGCCGCTGATGTGGCACGCCGAGCTGGGCCGCTCGCTGCCCGACGTCTGGGCCGGCACCCACCACCGCGGCGTGCAGCTGCACGTGCTGCGGGACGCCGTGCTCACCTGGGGCCGCCGCTACGGCCAGCAGGCCTGGCTGCGTCAGCTGCACCACGCCCACGGCGACCTCACCCGGGAGCAGGAGGACGCGCTGCTGCGCACCATCGCCCGCCTGGACGGCACGCCGTTCCCCTCCACGACCCGCCTGGCCTCGCGGTGGCTATTGGCGCGGCGACGTCCGGAGCGAGGAACGAGCGCAGGCGGAGCGCGCCCATCGCGATGGGGCCGGGTGCCACGGCGCCGCCGGGACTACGATGGAGGGTCGGCCGGAGGGCCGACCGGGCCGGCCCAGCTGGAGACCGCGTTCTGCGCCGAGGTGGTGGCGGCGAGCTACCACGCCATGCGGCTGCTACCCGACGAGCTGGCACGGCGTAGCCCGAGCTGGTACGACCCGGGGCGCTTCTGGTCCGGCGACGGCCTGCCGCTGCTCGGGGGCGCCTGGCTGGGCGACGAGATCGCGGTCGAGGTCCCGCCGCTCTGAGGGGGCAGACTTTCGCACGGCGGACGAATTCCGGAAGGAGGGCCCTGATGACCGGGCCAGACGCACCTCCCGCACCGGCCGCGCCCGTTCGTGTCCTGGTGGCGCCGGACAAGTTCAAAGGCAGCCTCTCCGCCGCCCAGGCCGCCGAGGCCATCGCCGCCGGCGTGCGCGACGCGGCGGACGCGCTGGGCATCGACGTGGAGGTCCGGCTCCAGCCGGTCGCCGACGGCGGGGAAGGCATCGTCGCCGCCGCGCTGGCCGCCGGCTACCGCCTCCACCCGGTCGCCGTGTCCGGCCCCCTCGGCGACAAGGTCGACGCCGGCATCGCGATCGGCTCCGGGGCCGACGGGTCGGCCGTGGCGGTCGTCGAGCTGGCCACCGCCTCGGGCCTGGCGCTGCTGCCTGGGGGCAGCGGCGACGCGACGACGGCCCTGGCCGCTAGCAGCCGGGGCACCGGCGAGCTGGTGCGGGCCGCCTTGGACTCGGGCGCCACCCGGGTCGTGCTCGGCATCGGTGGCAGCGCGTCCACCGACGGCGGGGCCGGGCTGGCCACCGCCCTCGCGGTGCGCTTCCTCGACACGGACGGCCAGGACCTGGACCCCGGGGGCCGGGCGCTGGCCGGCCTGGACCGCATCGACACCAGCGTCCGGGACCCGCGGCTGGACACCGTCGAGGTCGTCGTCGCGAGCGACGTCGACAACCCGCTGACCGGCCCGCGGGGCGCCGCGGCGGTCTTCGCCCCGCAGAAGGGCGCCGGCCCCGCCGAGGTGGAGCTGCTCGAGGCCGCGCTGCGGCGGCTGGCCGAGGTGCTGCGCCGCGACACCGGCGTCGACGTCGAGACCGCGGCCGGGGCCGGGGCGGCCGGCGGGGTCGGCGCCGGGGCGATGGCCCTGCTCGGTGCACGGCTGGTCCCCGGCATCGACCTGGTGCTCGACCTGGTGGGCTTCGACACCGCGCTGGCGGGCACCGACCTGGTCGTGACCGGCGAGGGGTCCTTCGACGAGCAGAGCCTCGGCGGCAAGGCCCCGGTCGGGGTCGCCCGCCGTGCCGTGGCCCAGGGCGTCCCGGTCGTCATGCTCGCGGGCCGGCTGCAGCTGACCGATGACGCACGCGACGGCCTGAACGACCTGGGCGTCGTCGCCGCGCACGCGATCACCGAGCTCGTCCCCGACCTCGCGGTGGCCCAGGGCCGCGCGGCCGAGCTGCTGCGCGACCTGGCCGGCCGCACGCTGGCCGCCGTGCTGACCGACCTACCACAGAGGAGCGTGCCGACATGAGCAGCCGTGACGGCATCGACGGCGTCCGCGTCGACGGACCCCTCCACGACCGCTACGACGAGGTGCTGACCGACGAGGCGCTCGACGTCCTCGCCGGCCTGCACCGGACCTTCGACGCGCGCCGCCGCGAGCTGGTCGTGGCCCGCACCGCGCGCTACGAGGAGATCGCCGGCGGCGGCAGCCTCGACTTCCTCGCCGAGACCAAGGACGTCCGCGAGGACGACACCTGGCGGGTCGCGCCGCACTCCCCGGGCCTGGTCGACCGGCGCGCCGAGATCACCGGCCCGACCGACCGCAAGATGACGATCAACGCGCTCAACTCCGGCGCCAAGGTGTGGCTCGCCGACCTCGAGGACGCCAACACCCCGCTGTGGGAGAACGTCGTCGAAGGTCAGCTCAACCTGCGCGACGCGATCGAGCGACGCATCGACTTCACCTCGCCGGAGGGCAAGACGTACGCCCTCAACGACTCGACGGCGACGATCGTGGTGCGGCCCCGCGGCTGGCACCTGCCGGAGAAGCACATCCTGGTCGACGGGGAGCGCACGTCGGGCAGCCTCACCGACTTCGGCCTCTACTTCTTCCACAACGCGGAGCGCCTGGTCGACCTCGGGGTCGGCCCGTACTTCTACCTGCCGAAGATGGAGAGCCACCTCGAGGCGCGGCTGTGGAACGACGTCTTCGTGCACGCGCAGGACGCCCTCGGCATCCCGCAGGGCACCGTCCGGGCGACCGTGCTCATCGAGACCTACCCGGCGGCCTTCGAGATGGAGGAGATCCTCTACGAGCTGCGCGACCACTCGGCCGGGCTCAACGCCGGCCGCTGGGACTACATGTTCTCGGTCATCAAGACCCACCGCACGCGCGGCAAGGACTTCCTGCTGCCCGACCGCAACTCGGTGAACATGACGGTGCCCTTCATGCGCGCCTACACCGAGCTGCTGGTCCGCACCTGCCACAAGCGCGGCGCGCACGCGATCGGCGGCATGGCGGCCTTCATCCCGAGCAGGGACGAGAAGGTCAACGAGGCCGCCTACGCCAAGGTGCGCGACGACAAGACCCGCGAGGCCAACGACGGCTTCGACGGCTCCTGGGTCGCGCACCCCGGGATGGTCGCCACCTGCACCGAGGTCTTCGACGGCGTGCTCGGCGACCGGCCGAACCAGGTCGACAAGACGCGCGACGACGTGCACGTCACGGCTGGGCAGCTGCTCGACGTGCGGTCCACGCCCGGCTCGGTCACCGAGGCCGGCCTGCGCAGCAACATCAACGTCGGCATCCGATACCTGGAGACCTGGCTGCGCGGCACCGGCGCCGTCGGCATCAACAACCTGATGGAGGACGCGGCGACCGCGGAGATCTCCCGGTCGCAGGTCTGGCACTGGCTGCACAACGACGTCGAGCTCGACGACGGCCAGACCGTCACCCGCGCCCTGGTCGAGCGGCTGGTCGAGGAGGAGATGGCCGGCATCCGCGAGTCGGTCGGCGACGACGCCTTCGCCAAGGGCAGGTGGGACGACGCCCGGTCGCTGTTCACCGACATGGCCCTGTCCGACGACTACGAGGACTTCCTGACGCTGCCCGCCTACGAGCGGATGCCGTGAGCCCGATGGGTGGCCAGCCGGACGACATCGTGGACGACATCGTGGACGACATCGTGGACGGCATGCCAGCGTTGGCGCAGCGGCTCCGCGCCGAGCTCGGTGACGCCGCGGTGCTGACCGACCGGACCCGCCTGAGGACGTACGAGTGCGACGGCCTCGCGCACTACAAGGTGACGCCGGCGGTCGTGGTCCTCCCCCGCAGCACCGGCCAGGTCGCCGCGACCGTGCGCGCCTGCCACGACGCCGGTGTGCCGTTCGTGGCCAGAGGGTCAGGCACCGGGTTGTCGGGAGGCGCCCTGCCGCACGCAGAGGGCGTGCTGATCGTGCTGTCGCAGATGCGGACCATCCGCGCGGTCGACGCGGCCGACCAGCGCGCGGTGCTCGACCCCGGCGTCATCAACCTGCAGGTGAGCAAGGCGGCCGCTCCGCACGGCTACTACTACGCGCCGGACCCGTCGAGCCAGCAGATCTGCTCCATCGGCGGCAACGTCGCCGAGAACTCCGGCGGGGCGCACTGCCTGAAGTACGGCTTCACCACCAACCACGTCACCGGCCTCGAGCTGGTCACGCCGGAGGGCGACGTGGTGCGGCTCGGCGGCCGGGCGCCGGACCCGCCCGGCTACGACCTGCTCGGCGCCTTCGTCGGGTCGGAGGGCACCCTGGGCATCACCACCGAGGTGACGGTGCGGCTGACCCGCGCGCCGGAGACCGTGCGCACCCTGCTGGCCGCCTTCCCGTCGACCGACGAGGCCGGCGGCGCCGTGTCGGCGGTCATCGGCGCCGGGGTGGTGCCCGCGGCGGTCGAGATGATGGACGCGCTGGCGATCGAGGCAGCAGAGGCGGCCGTGCAGTGCGGCTATCCCGAGGGTGCCGGCGCCGTCCTGGTCGTCGAGCTCGACGGGCCGGCCCCCGAGGTCGAGGCGCAGTTCACCGAGGTCGAGCGGCACTGCCGCGACAACGCCGCCTTCGAGATCCGGATCGCGGCCGACGAGACCGAGCGGGCGCTGTTCTGGAAGGGCCGCAAGTCGGCCTTCGCCGCCGTCGGCCGGATCAGCCCCGACTACATCGTGCAGGACGGGGTCATCCCGCGGACCGCGCTGCCCGAGGTGCTGCGGCGGATCGCCGACCTCTCCAGCGGCTCCGGGGTCCGGATCGCCAACGTCTTCCACGCCGGCGACGGCAACCTGCACCCGCTGGTGCTCTTCGACGACTCGGTGCCCGGCCAGGCCGACGCGGCCGAGAAGGTGTCCGGTGCGATCCTCGACCTCTGCATCGAGCACGGCGGCTCGATCACCGGCGAGCACGGCGTCGGGGTGGACAAGGCGACGTACATGCCGCGGATGTTCACTGACGACGACCTCGACACGATGCAGATGCTGCGCTGCGCCTTCGACCCGCAGCGGCTGTCCAACCCGGGCAAGGTCTTCCCGACGCCGCGGCTGTGCGGCGAGCGGCCCGGCCGGCACAAGGGGCCGCACCCGCTGCAGCAGGCCGGCCTGGCGGAGGTGTTCTGAGCCGATGCCACCGCGCGGGCGGAAGCAGACGGAGCCGACCCAACCCGGCGACGCCGTCCTCGACGCGCTGCGCAAGGTCTGCGACAGCGCACGGGCGGCGACCGGCGCCGACGCGGTGTCCGGTGTCCCGGCGCGCTACGTCGCGGGACCGTCGTCGACCGAGCAGGCCGCGGACGTGATGGGCGTCGCCGCCGGGCACGACCTCGCGGTCGTCGCCCGCGGCGCCGCCACGAAGCTCGACTGGGGGCTCCCGCCGACACGCGTCGACCTGGTCGTCGACACCACCTCGCTCACCGGCGTCGTCGACCACGCGGCCGGTGACCTGGTCTGCGTGGTGCGCGCCGGCACGCCGGTGCGCGAGCTGCAGGACGCGCTCGCCGGCGCGGGTCAGCAGCTGGCGCTCGACACGCCGTTCCCCGGCGCGACGGTCGGCGGCACGGTCGCCGTCTCCACCAGCGGGCCGCGGCGGCTGCTCCACGGCACGTTGCGCGACCTGCTCATCGGCATCACCTTCGTGCGCGCTGACGGGGTCGTCGCGAAGTCCGGCGGCACCGTCGTCAAGAACGTCGCCGGCTACGACTTCGGCAAGCTGCTGCTCGGCTCCTACGGCACCCTCGGGCTGGTCACCGAGGTCGTCGTGCGGCTGCACCCGCTGCCCGACGCCCGCCGGGTCGTCGTGGTGCGCACGTCCGACCCGGCCGCGGCCTCCGCCGCCGCAGCTGCCGTGACGGGGTCGCAGCTCGTGCCGTCGGCGGTCGAGGTCGACCAGCAGGGCACCAGCCCCGGCGCGGTCACCGTGCTGCTCGAGGGGATCGAGG